>NZ_JBVVOU010000008.1:0-287080 GCF_055807635.1 Bradyrhizobium sp. Kon56
ACCCAGACATCCGCCGAGGACCTAAATGCGGCGGTCATCTCATCTCTTACCGGCGAGCACGAATAGCAGACGATCTCGAACCTGGCGTGATCATGATGGCGCAGCACCGGCAACAGAGCGAACGCTGCCGAGTGGTTCCTGAATTCGGAAGCGACATATCCGATCAAAATCCGCTTGTCCGGATCAAGCGTGCGGGGCGCCAACGCCCTTTGCGCCAATTTGGCGCCGATCGCGTCCCACCATTGTTTTCGCGCAGCCTGCTGAACCGAAAAATCGGCCTCCGGGAGATAGTCCAGGAAGAATATCTTGCGCCCGATCAAGTCCGCATAATCAGGCGCCATTGCCAGCCCGGCGTCGAGATGTTCGAGCGCCGTCGCGATGTCTCTCTGGCTCGCATAGCAGGAAGCAAGGAGCGCAATTCCGATGTCGGACCGCGGATTTTCCTCCAGCAAGGTCTCGACGGCCGCAATCGCCTCGGCCGTGTTGCCCTTGACAAGGTTGACTTGCGCCTTTCCCTGCAAGGCCACTTCGAGCCTCGGCGAAAGCGCCAGCGCCGCATCAAAGTCCGCGAGCGCCTGCTCCAGCCGCAACAGATCGAGATTGAGCCGTCCGCGCTGCGCCAGAATCTTCGGCGAATCCGGCTTGATCGCGAGCCCTGCCGCGATCGCCGCGGCCGCCTCTTCGTAGTGCCGGAGCTCGATGCATACCATGCCCCTGCCTGCGATCGCTTCCGCGTGACGCGGTTGAAACGCGAGGGCGCGATCGAAACTCTCCTTGGCGCGCTGGGACTGGCCTTCGATCAGCTCCGCCATGCCCCGATTGCAAAATGCATCGGCATAGTCCGGCTTCAGCCTGATAGCGCGATCGTGCAGCTCGATAGCCTGCTCGGCGAGGCCCATGTGCAGCAGCGTATTGCCGAGATTGGTCAAGGCGATCGGAGAATTCGGCTTCAGCGCAACGGCCTTCTCCTGGCATGCGCGAGCCTCCTGAAACTTCTGGAGGGTGAAATACACCGCCCCGAGATTACCATGGGCATCGGGCGAACGCGGATCGAGCACGGTCGCGCGCTCGAGCAGTTGTTGCGCCTCATCGAGCCGCCCGCCATCATACGCGCGCAGACCGAGCAAGTGCGCGGCGTCGAAATGATCCGGAACCTCCGTCAAAATCCGGCGGCAGAGTGTCTCGACCTCCGCGTATCTGCCCTGGCCGAGTGCCTGAACCGCGGCGGACATGAGTGCGTCCGCCTGCTTCTTCAATTTCTTTTGCAATCGCGCGTTCTGGAATGCGCGCGCGCCGGCGCTGCTCTGCAAAGTCTCTCTCCGGAGGATGGCCCGAAAAGAGCTTGGCCGATTCGCATGGTGCCAAGCTGGCGGGCCGGTTAGACCCGCGACGCCACCGGATTGCAGGTGCTCAGCGCAGGATCTGGCTCAGGAACAGTTTTGTTCGGGCGTGCTGTGGGGCCGCGAAGAACTCGTTGGGCGTGTTGGCTTCGATGATCTGGCCCGCGTCCATGAACACCACGCGGTTGGCGACCTCGCGGGCAAAGCCCATCTCGTGGGTGACCACCAGCATGGTCATGCCCTCCTCGGCAAGGTCGACCATGGTGTCCAGCACCTCCTTGACCATTTCGGGGTCGAGCGCCGAGGTCGGCTCGTCGAACAGCATCACCTTCGGGTTCATCGTCAGCGCGCGGGCGATCGCGACGCGCTGCTGCTGACCGCCAGACATCTGTCCCGGAAACTTGTTGGCCTGGTGCGGGATCTTGACCCGCTCCAGAAACTTCATCGCCGCAGCCTCGGCGTCCTTCTTGGGGATGTTGCGCACCCAGATCGGCGCCAGCGTGCAATTGTCCAGCACGGACAGGTGCGGAAACAGGTTGAAGCTCTGGAACACCATGCCGACTTCGCGCCGCACCGCATCGACGTGCTTGAGGTTCGGCCCGAGCTCGATGCCGTCAACGACGATCTCGCCTTCCTGAAACTCCTCGAGCGCGTTGATACAGCGGATCAGCGTCGACTTGCCCGAGCCGGAGGGGCCGCAGATCACGATGCGCTCGCCCTTCTCGACCGTAAGGTCGATGTCGCGCAGCACGTGAAACTCGCCGTACCATTTGTTCAGGCCGGAAATCTTGACGATGGGGTCGGACATGGTGACCTCGATCAGTTGCGGCGGTGAGCGTTGAGGCGGTGCTCAACGAAGAGCGAGTAGCGTGACATTCCAAAGCAGAAGATGAAGTAGATGATCCCGGCGAAGGCGAACCCTGTGAAAGCGGTCGATGGCGACGACCATTTCGGATCCGAGAACGACGCCCGCAGCGAGCCGAGGAGATCGAACAGCGCCACGATCGAGACCAGCGAAGTGTCCTTGAACAGCGAGATGAAGCTGTTGACGAGGTTCGGAATGACGTGGCGTAGCGCCTGCGGCAGCACGATCAGCGAGGTCGTCTTCCACCAGGACAGCCCCAATGCCGCGGCCGCCTCGCCCTGCCCGCGCGGGATCGCAGCCAGCCCGCCGCGGACGTTCTCGGCCTGATAGGCGCCCGTGAACAGAGAGATTCCAATCAGCGCACGCACGAGACCATCGACCGTGAAGTTGCCCGGCAGAAACAGCGGCAGCATGTAGGTGGCAAAGAACAGCACGGTGATCAGCGGCACGCCGCGCCAGAACTCGATGAAGGCGATCGAGAAGATCCGGATCAACGGAATGGTCGAGCGGCGGCCAAGCGCCAGCGCAATGCCGATCGGCAGCGAGGTGACGATGCCGGTGACGGAGACCACCAGCGTCACCAGAAGTCCGCCCCACAGGTTCGTCTGCACGATCGGCAGTCCGCCGTGATCGAGCCCCATCAGCTTGATCACGATTGCGATGGCGGCGAAGGTGACGATGCTGGATGTGAGGGCCCGCCCCCCGGTGCGGAGGCCGCCGCCGAGAACGAAGGCGATCAGTGAGACGATCGCGGCAGTGATGGCGAAATCGGCCCAGACCGACTGGCCTGTCCCCTGCAACTGGTCACGCAGCCAGGTCAGCGGAAAGATCAGCCAGTAGATCGCGGTACCCACGAGCACGATGACATTGCCGACGACCCACAACAGCGGTGCGGCAGAGGAGGTCTTGCCGAGACCGAGCAGAGCCTGCCCAGCGCCGATGATGCTGTGGTCGAACAATTGCAGCAGGTCAGCGGTCCAGCTCAGGCCAAATCCCTTGATGCCGCCGCCATGCAGCAGAAAGAATGCGACCACCGGAAACGCAAGGAAGAACAGGCCAGCGTTCAATCCTTTCGACGGCAGTCGCGGAATGAGCAACGGCACCAACAGGACTACTGACAACACGAGCGTGAGGTTGACCCGCCAGCGTTCGGCTTCGGGGTAGAAGCCGTAGATCAGTTGCGGCAGCTTGGCCTGGATGTAGGGCCAGCAGGCGCCGACCGTAAAGCCGGCGTTCTCGGCGAGGCAGGCCGTGCGATCCTTGCCGGTCCAGACTGCATCGACCATCAGGAATTTGACGGAAGGAATGATGGTGAACCAGAGCAGCAAGGCGCCGACGATCGTGAGCAGGATGTTGGTCGGCGAGTTGAACAGGCGCGTCCGCACCAGGCCGACGAAGCCCGTGGTCTTCACCGGCGCGGGACGCTCATCCAGAAGATCCCGGCGAACGAAACTGGACGAGGTGATATCGCTCATGCGCCGAGACTCCGGCTGACGCGCCAACCGTAGACGCTCATGACGGCGCTGGTGATCAGCGAGATCAGGAGATACACGCCCATCGTCATGGCGATGATCTCGATGGCCTGCCCGGTCTGGCTCAGCGACGTGCCGGCGAACACGGAGACGAGGTCGGGATAGCCGATCGCGACGGCCAGCGACGAATTCTTGGTGAGATTGAGGTACTGGTTGGTCAGCGGCGGAACGATGACGCGCATCGCCTGCGGCACGACGATCAGGCGGAGCGTGGTGCCGCGGCTCAGGCCCAGCGACGATCCCGCCTCCATCTGTCCGCTGTGGACGGAGAGGATGCCCGCGCGCACGATCTCGGCAATGAAGGCGGCCGTATAGGTCGACAAGGCCAACGTGAGCGCCACGAACTCCGGGATGATCCGCGAGCCACCGGCGAAATTGAAACCTTTGAGCTGCGGCAGCTCGAAGCTGAAGGGCAGACCCGCTACCAGCATGGTGACGAGCGGCAGTCCGAACAGCAGGCCCAGCACATAGGGCCAGATCCGGATCACCTGACCCCGCTGGAACAGCGCCCGGCGCGCACGGATGCGCAACGCCACCGAAGCCACAATGCCGAGCGCCAGCACCACAAGAAAGGCCTCGAAGCCGCTCTCGCCGATCGGGCGGGGAATGACGAGACCGCGATTGCTGACGAAAGCTATGCCGAGCAGCGAAATGCTCTGTCGTGGATTGGGCAAGGCCGCGAGCACCGCCAGGTACCAGAACAGGATCTGGAATAGCAGCGGCAAGTTGCGGATGATCTCGACATAGATTTCGCCAATGCGCGCGAGCAGCCAGTTGGGCGACAGCCGGCACAGCGCGACGATGAAGCCGATCAAGGTGGCGAACACAACGCCCACCACCGAGACCACGAGCGTGTTGAGGAGCCCGACCAGGAATACGCGCAGGAACGTGTCCGAGCCGGTATACGAGATCAGCGTCTGATTGACGTCGAAACCGGCGTTGTTCGCGAGGAAGCCGAAGCCGGCGGCAATATGCTGGTTCTCGAGGTTGGCGCGGGCGTTGGAGACGATTTCATAGGCAATCCAGCCCAGGATCGCAGCGAAGGCAAACTGGACGGCGATGCCGTTCCAGCCTGTCTTGCCCCCCAGCACCCGCCTGATCTTCAGCGCGATCTGGGGCGGGGGTTTGCGAGCCTCGATGCTCATCGCCGCGAGCGCGGGTCAGGCCGGATCAGCGGATCGGCGGGGCGTATTGGAGACCGCCCTTGTTCCAGAGATTGTTGAGACCCCGATTGATACCGAGCGGCGAGCCTGCGCCGACATTGCGGTCGAACACTTCGCCGTAATTGCCGACGGCCTTCACGATGCGCACCACCCAATCCTTGCTTATGCCGAGCTGTTCACCGAAATTGCCATCGGTACCCAGAACGCGCTTCAGTTCAGGATTTTCCCCTTTCGCCTTTTCGTCGACGTTTTTCGCGGTCACGCCGAGCTCTTCGGCGGTGATCATGGCAAACAGCGTCCATTTCACGATGTCGAACCATTGGTCGTCGCCGTGGCGCACCATCGGACCGAGCGGCTCCTTCGAGATGATTTCCGGGAGCACCATGTGATCGCCGGGATTGGCAAGCTTCAGGCGGTTGGCGTACAGGCCCGACTGGTCGGTGGTGAAGACGTCGCAGCGCCCGGCCTCGTAGGCCTTGACCGTTTCGTCGTTGGTGCCGAACGCGATCACCTCGTACTTCATGTTGTTGGCCTTGAAGTAGTCGGCGAGATTCTGCTCGGTCGTGGTGCCGGTCTGGACGCAGACCGACGCGCTGTTGAGCTCGAGCGCCGAGTTCACCTTGAGCGACTTCTTCACCATGAAGCCCTGCCCGTCATAATAGGTCACGCCGGTGAAGTTGGCGCCGAGCGAGGTGTCGCGCGAGATGGTCCAGGTGGTGTTGCGCGACAGCACGTCGACTTCGCCGGATTGCAGCGCCGTGAAACGGTCCTTGGCGGAGAGCGGCACGTATTTGACCTTGGTCGGATCGTTGAAGATCGCCCCGGCGATCGCGCGGCAGACGTCGACATCAAGCCCGGTCCAGTTGCCCTTGTCGTCCGGCGAGGAGAAGCCGGGCAGGCCCTGGCTGACACCGCAGGACAGCATGCCGCGGTCCTTGACGGTCTTGAGCGTTTGCGCATCGGCGGCTTGGGCAGTCAGGCCGGCGGCGAGAGCGAGAGAGAGAGCCAGGGTTACGCGTTTCATGGGCTTTGGGCCTTTCAAAGTCGTCTCAAGGTCAGGAACGTTGTCTTTGCGATCGCCTCTGCCAGGGCTAGCCGTCTCAAGACCAGCCCTGCAAGAGTCATGCTGGAAATCCTTGCCGATCACCCGCCGATCCCGGGAGGCCCTGCCTTAATCCCCGCCGACAGGCGCCCGCCGTTACGGCTGTGGCGCTTGGTCCGGTCAGGCGATGGATCGAAGGTCGCGGCAGGCCCCTCAACATGCGGCGACTGAATAGCACCTGCGATAACAGAACGACTGGCCTGCCGGGTCAAGGGGTTGACGGGACTCTTCTGTGTTCTGTTATTAACGACAGCGGCCTTTCGGCCAGCCCGCGGGCGCAGCGTGCCTGGTGGAAACGCGCTTTTGAAAGCAGACGCATGGATTCCTCACCCCCCTCCGAACAGCACGCCGAGACCCGGCTGGTCACCTCCGGCCGCGACACCAAGGCGCAGAAGGGGTTTGTCAATCCTCCGGTGTTCCACGGCTCGACCGTGCTCTATCCGACCGCCGAGGACCTGCACGCCCATCGCGGCGAGTTCACCTATGGCCGCCATGGTTCCCCCACCACCAAGGCGTTCCAGGAGACGCTGATGACGCTAGAGGGGCCGCAATGCGCCGGCGTCGGCATCGTGCCGTCGGGTTTGTCGGCGATCTCGACCACCCTGCTCTCGGTGCTGAAGGCCGGCGACCACATCCTGGTCTGCGATAACGTCTATCGGCCCTCGCGCAATTTCTGCAACGGCATGCTCACCCGCTACGGCGTCGAGACCACCTATTTCGATCCGATGATCGGCGCCGGCATCGACAAGCTGTTCAGGCCCAACACAAGCGCTGTGCTGGTCGAGGCGCCAGGCTCGCAGTCGTTCGAGATGGCAGACATCCGCGCCATCGCCGAGGTCGCGCATGCCCGCGGCGCGATCGTCATCGACGACAACACCTGGGCGACGCCGCTCTATCACCGCTCGCTCGAACAGGGCGTCGACATCAGCATGCAGGCCGCCACCAAATATATCGGCGGTCATTCCGACATCATGTTCGGCACCATCTCGGCCAATGCCAGGGCATGGCCGCAGATCGCCGAAGGCATCCGCCTGCTCGGCGTCTGTGCCGGTCCCGATGACGTCTTCCTGGCACTGCGCGGCCTGCGTACGCTGTCGGTGCGGCTGGCGCAGCATCATCGCTCCGGGCTCGACATGGCGCGCTGGCTTGCGAGCCGTCCCGAGGTCGCGCGCGTGCTGCATCCGGGGCTCGAGACCGATCCGGGTCATGCGATCTGGAAGCGCGACTTCACCGGCGCTTCGGGCCTGTTCAGCATCGTCTTGAAGCCGGCGCCGCAGAAGGCGGTCGACACCATGCTCGATACGCTCAAACTGTTCGGCATGGGCTTTTCCTGGGGCGGCTTCGAGAGCTTGGCGATTCCCTTCGATTGCGACGCCTATCGCACCGCCACGACATGGTCGCCGGGCGGCCCGACGCTGCGTCTGCATATCGGGCTCGAAAGCGTCGACGACCTCAAGGCCGACCTCGATCGCGGCTTCGCTGCCCTCAAGGCAGCAATGTGAGCCTGCTCACAAGGCATCACGCCGTGGGAACGTGCAGAAGCCGCAAACGTTAACGCCGACGCGCCAACAAATGGTTTGAACCTCAAGCATTTGGCGCTAGCCTCACCAATCGACTCCAATCCGGACACGGAGCATGGGAACGTTGGTACTGCTCGATCTGATGGGCGGCGTGGCGCTGTTGCTGTGGGGCCTGCACATGGTCCACAGCGGGATTCTGCGCGCCTTTGGCCCGGACTTGCGACGGCTCCTCGGCAAGGCGCTTGGTAACCGCTTCAACGCGTTCGCCGCCGGTCTCGGCCTTACTGCCCTGCTCCAGAGCAGCACCGCGACCGCGCTGCTCACGAGTTCGTTCGCAGCCGAGGGCTTGCTCAGCCTGGTCACCGCGCTCGCCATCATGCTCGGCGCCAATGTCGGCACGACGTTGATCGTGCAGGTGCTGTCGTTCAACATCGCCGCCGTCGCGCCGGTCCTGTTCGTGCTCGGACTGGTCGCCTTCCGCGTGGGTCCACGCTCACGGATCAAGGACGTTGGCCGTGTCTTGATCGGCCTCGGGCTGATGCTGCTGTCGCTGCACATCCTGCTCGACACGCTGGCGCCGGCCGAGAACGCGCCGGGCGTCCGCATCGTGATGTCCTCCATCACGGGCGATCCCGTTCTGTGCATCGTGATCGCGGCGCTCGTCACCTGGGCGGTGCATTCGAGCGTCGCCAGCGTGCTGCTGATCATGTCGCTCGCCTATTCGCAGTTCATCTCGCCTTACGCGGCGCTCGCACTGGTGCTTGGCGCCAATCTCGGCAGCGCCATCAATCCCGTATTCGAAGGCGCCAAGCGTGACGATCCCGCCAGTTATCGCCTGCCGGTGGGCAATCTCGTCAACCGCGTGATCGGGATCGCCTTGGTCCTGCCCTTCCTGGGCCCGATCGCCGAGCACATGCACGCCTGGCAGCCCGATCTCGCCAGGATGACGGCGGCGTTTCATATCGCCTTCAACGTCGGCACGGCCATCATCTTCATCGGCCTGCTCGATACCGTGTCGCGCCTGTTGACCCGGCTCCTGCCCGATCGTGTTCAGGAGGCCGATCCGGCCCGGCCGCGCTATCTCGACGAAACCGCGCTGGAGTCGCCGTCGCTGGCGCTGGCCGATGCCGGCCGCGAAACCCTGCGCATGGGCGATCTCGTCGAGATCATGCTGCGCAAGGTGATGGCGGCGATGATGAGCGGCGACCGTGCGCTGGTCGACCAGGTCTCGAAGATGGACAACATCGTCGACGGCCTCGACGAAGCCATCAAGCTCTACGTGACTAAACTCATGCGCGGCAGCCTCGACGAGAGCGAGGGCCGGCGCGCGATGGAGATCATCTCCTTCGCCATCAATCTGGAACATATCGGCGATATCATCGACAAGAGCCTGAGCGAGCTCGCGACCAAGAAGATCAAGCGTCGCTTCCAGTTCTCGCCCGAGGGCGCCGAGGAGCTCGCCGCCTTCCACAAGCGCACGATGGATTCGCTGCGCATCGCCTTCGGCGTCTTCATGTCGGGCGACGCCAACGAGGCGCGCAAGCTGCTGGTGGAGAAGACTGCGCTGCGCAATACCGAGCTTGCCGCCGTCGAGCGCCACCTCGACCGCCTGCGCGAGGGCCGCCCCGAGACAATCGAAACCACGTCGCTGCATCTCGACGTGCTGCGGGACCTGCGCCGCATCCACTCGCATATCTGCTCGGTCGCCTATCCCGTGCTCGACGCGGCCGGGGAGCCCCATCGCAGGCACGAAGCGGAGACCGCCGCCCTGCCCGCGCCGGGCGCGGCGTCCGCGTTGCCGCGCTAGCCTGGATCAGCGCTCCAGCGTCTTTGACGCGCGGCCGCGGTTCTTCACAATCAACATGATGTTACGGATATAGATGATGGTCGCGAGCGCCTGGCCGAGGATGATGACAGGCTCGCGCTTGACGACGCCATAGACCAGCGTCATCAGCCCGCCGCCCATCGAGCAGAACCAGAACGCCATCGGCACCACGCTGTTGCCGGCGCGCTCGCTCGCGATCCACTGCACCAGGAAGCGTGCCGTGAAGAACAGCTGCGCGACGAGGCCGAACGCGAGCCAGAAGTCGAACTTGGCCACGAAGACATCGTAGAAATAATTGCTCAGCGCCTGACCGTATTGGATGATCATGCCGTCACCTCAGTCACATCCGGCGTCGGCTTCTTGCGGCGGATCAGCCACCAGACGCCCACGAGATCCATGATCCCGATCCACAGCCGGTCGAAGAAACCGTAGTTTGACACGCCGGAGCGGCGCGGACGGTCGATCACGTCGACATAGGCGATCTCGTAACCCTCGCGGCGCACCAGCGCCGGCAGGAAGCGGTGCAGCCCGTCGAAATAGGGCATCATCAGGAACACCTCGCGCCGGAACGCCTTCAGGCCGCAGCCGGTGTCGCGCGTACCGTCCTTCAGGATCGCGTTGCGGACGCCGTTGGCGACACGTGACTGGAATTTCTTGAAGCCGGTATCCTTGCGGCCGACGCGTTGTCCAGCCGCAAGTCCGACCTTGCTTCCGTTCTCGACAGCCGAAATCAAGTCCGGCAGGAAGGCCGGATTGTTCTGGCCGTCGCCGTCGAGCGTCGCCACGATCGCGCCGCGTGCCGCACGTACGCCGCTGCGCACGGCCGCGGATTGGCCGCCTGATTTGGCGTGGCGCAGCTGGCGCAGATTGTCCCGCTGCTTCATGACGGCGCCAAGCCGTTCGCCGGTCGCGTCGGTCGAACCGTCGTTGACGTAGATGATCTCATAGGCCCAGCGGCCGTCGAGCGCCGCGCCGATCTCCTCGATCAGCGGCACGATGTTGTCGGCTTCGTTGCGCACGGGAACGACGATGGAAACCGAGGGCTGGAAAACCGAAGGCTGGGACGACAAATCGAAGCTCGTGGTTGGAATTGGCTTGCCTTAAGGAACCGGCGGTCCCGGCAGGCAGCCGCTTTTATGGGGCGGATGCCCCGTGGGCAACCCTTTTGAGGCGGCCCGAGACCGCCCCTGCAAGAGGCACAATGGTGCCGTCGGCACGGATGGCAAAGCCGAGCCTGCGGGCCGCGAACCAGTAGCGCACCGCCAAGGCGCCGACCAAGCCGACCAGGGCGCCGGCCACCACGTCACTCGGGTGGTGCGCAAGCAGCACCAATCGCGTTAGCAGGATCACGATCGCGTAAGTGAACATGAACACGCGCAGGCGCGGCCACAGCGCCGAGACCGCGAACGCCAGCGCGAACGCCGTCACCGCATGACCCGACGGCAGGCTGGCATAGGCCCCGGTCCCCTCGAACGGCACGAAGTTGAACGGATTGGCTTTGCCGCCGACGAACGGACGTCCTCGACCGATAAGATATTTCAGGATCTCGGCGACGAATACGGGCACGGCAACAGACAAAAACATGAACTGCAGCCGCGTGCCGAGGCCGAGCAGAAGCGCGCGGCTGGTGCCGTGCAATCCCGCCGCAACCAGCGCCAGGACCACCAGCAGGCCCCCGAGCACCGAGAGCACATACTCGTCCTTGCCGAAATCGGTAAGGATGCGGATCGGCCACAGTCCGGGCGCGCCACGTGCCGGCATCAGCTGGATCTCGGTCAGGTCGAACACGACCATCACCGCGATGACCAGGGCTGCACCTGCAGCACTCAGCCAAAGCGAATGCCGCGCCAGCTTTCGCGCGGCCTCGGCGCGGCGCGAATGCGAGGGCGTGCGCACGAGCTGTGCCAGGGCGCGCCCCGAGAGCGTGAGCAATTGTGCGGGATAGCTCGCGCGCGGCGAGATGTCGGTTGGTGCCGACATCCTACTCGGTGCCTTCCGAGCGGAAGATCGAGATCGAGATCGCGCGCCCTTGCGAGAAATTGTAGCCGTCGATGCGGGTGCCAACCTTGTAGCGCAGCCCGATCGCCTCGGCGCGCTGCACGAAGCCGCGCTCCGAACGCTGCTCGATCAGCGCGAAACGGCAGCTCCCCTGCCGCAGGAAATCCGCCGCACCCGAACCGTCGGTGAGCAGCGTCTGCGTACCCGTCAGGAAGACCAGGCTCGGCTCGTGATAGCCGGCCGCGGCTGCCTTCGGGCCCACGCAGGTGACGTTGCGAAGCGCGCGTGCGATCTCGATGCTCGGAAACAGCGGCGTCAGCGACGGCAGCACGATGCCGTAGACCGTTAGCGCGAGCATCAGGGCTGCGACCAGCGCGTTGAGCAGCGAGCGCTCGGCGTGATTGTTGTCGTGAAGCCACCAGGCGAACAGGCCGAAGATCAGCGAGGCCGCGATGAACGGCCATGCCACGAAAGCAGGCTGCCGCGTCAGCATCACCGCGCCGACGACCGCGATGATCGAGCCGCCCACGGGGATTGCGAACCACCATGCCGAGCCGCGCATCAGCCAGGACCACGACAGCACCCGCCGCTCGAGCGCGCCCGCGGTGAGGATCGCGATCGCAGGATACAGCGGCAGCACGTAATGGGGCAGCTTGGTCAGCACCACCTCGAACACGATCCAGGACGGGACCAGCCAGGCCAGCAGGAATTGCGCGCCGGGCTCGCGCCGCGCGCGCCAGACCGCGGGCGCGGCCATCGCCGCGAGCGGCGCGCCGGGCCAGAACGTGATCCAGAACAGCACCAGATACAGTCCGGGCGGCGCGCCGTGGGATTCCTGCGCGCCCAACTTGCTCAACATGTCGCCGCCGACGGAATCGGCGAAGAAGGCATCGCCCGCGCGCCAGAAGATCGCGACGAACCAGGGCAGCACCAGCACCAGCATCCACATCAGGCCCCAGAGCGGGCGCAGCTTCCACAGCCAGGAGGCATCGCGGTCCTGGATCGCGAGCGCGATGATGGTCAGGCCTGCGAACATCAGGATCAGCGGGCCCTTGATCAGGATGCCGACAGCGAGAGCCGTCCAGAAGATCGCAGGCCAGCTCCAGGGCGGATGCGTCTCGTCCTCGGCGCGCTGCCACGACAGATACGCCCGTGCCATCGCGCCCATCGCGGCGACCACGCAGAACAGCAGCATGGCGTCGGTCTTCGCAAGCCGCGCCTCGACGCCGAGCAGCACGGAGGCGCACATCAGAAGAGCCGCAAGCACCGCGGCGCGCCGCGTGACGAAGCCGAGCGCCGTCCAATAGGTCATGAGCACGGCGCCTATCGCGCCGATCAGCGAGGGAAGCCGATAGACCCAGATGCGCAATTCGGCCCGCGGCAGACCGAGCGCCGATGCCGTCTCGACCGCGGCCGATTGCAGCCAGTAGATGCCGACGGGCTTCTTGTAGCGGACGTCTTCCTGGAAGCGGATGTCGACATAATCGCCGCTCTCGACCATCTGCTTGGTGGCCTGCGCAAAGCGCGCCTCGTCGCGATCAACCGGCGGAATCGTAAAGAAGCCCGGCAGGAATAGCAGCAGCGCGCACAGCAGCAGGAAGGCGACCGCGCGGACGTGGCTGGCCGTGGCGATGTCGAACATGGACACGAGCCGGCTGCCCGGATTCACCGGGGATTTCGGCTCGCGGGGAGCTCCAAAACGGGGTGTTGGGTAGGTCTCGGCCATCGGTTCCGCTTACGCTGAAACCGCCATCGCCACAACCGCTTGAGGCAGGGTCATTGAATTCGAATGACAACTGTGTCCGCGGCGCCCGTGGCGTCGATGACGGTCAGCCGCGCAAAGCCGGGACCGGGCGGATCGATCAGCCGCTGACGACGTCCGTCGATCTCACCCTGCGCCGTTCCGTTAACCATGACGGTCATGGGCAGGACGCCGCCGGCGACTTTGACCGGCATGGCTGCGCCCCCCTCGCCACCTGAGCGATCGACGTCGATCCGCGAGCCGTTCAGCGGAAACTGGATGTGCAGGGCCTGCTCGCCCCCGGTCCGCACCAGATCCCCGACCGGGCGGAACCGCCTCAAGGGCAATGGCAGCTTGGCGTTGCTGGCCACGAGAGTTCCTTTCGGCGGCTTCGGCAACGGCAGGAGCGTCTTGCCGGTGCGGGCGAAGGCGTCGAACAGGATCGGCGCGGCGGCAACCCGACCGGTCAGGCCCGGAACCGGCGCGCCGTCGGGCCGGCCAACCCAGACCCCGATGGTCATGCGCCCGTCGAAGCCCATCGACCAGGCATCGCGGTAGCCGTAGGAGGTGCCGGTCTTGAAAGCGATGCGGTTATGAGCCGCGTTCGCCGGCGGCGGGGTACCGAGCAGCACATTGCCCACTTGCCAGGCCGCGACCTGATCGAGCAGCCGCAGCGGCTCGCGCTCGTCCCCGTCGCTCATGATCTCGCGCAGCGGCTTGGTGGTGCCGAGCCGGGCGAAGCCCGCATAGAGCTGGGCGAGGTCCTGCAGCGTCACGCCGACGCCGCCAAGGCCCATGGCAAGTCCCGGCGCCTCGTCTTTGGGCAGAACCAGATTGCCACCGGCCTGACGCAGCCGCGAGGCCAGCCGGCTCGCGCCGACGCGGTCGAGCAGCACGATCGCGGGCACGTTTAACGACAGCTGCAGCGCCTTCTTCACCGGCACCGTGCCCTGAAACGTCATGTCGAAATTTTCCGGCGCGTAGGAGCCGAAGCGCACGGGCCGATCGTCGATCAGACTGTCCGGATGAACAAAACCGTCCTCGAAGGCCAGCCCGTAGATGAAGGGTTTCAGCGTCGAGCCCGGCGAGCGGATGGCGCGGGTCATGTCGACCTGCCCTGCCCGGCGCTCGTCGAAATAATCGGCCGAGCCGACGCGCGCGAGCACGTCGCCGCTCTCATTGTCGACGACGATGATGCCGACCGAGATGTTCGGCCCCAACGCAATGGCACGATCGCGCGCTAGCGGCTCCAGCACCTTCTGGAGGGTGGCATCGAGCGTCAGCTTGATGACTGGCGCGTCCTTGACCGTCGCAAGCGCCGCATCGGAGGCGTGCGGCGCCAGGATCGGCATCGGCTTGCGCAGTTTCGGCACAGGAACGGCTTTCGCCTGCTTCGCATCGTCGAGGCTGATCTGTTGCTCCTCGACCATGCGGTCGAGCACGCGGTCACGTGCTTTGCGCGCCGCATCGGGATAGCGATCGAGCCTGCGGGTCTCCGGCGATTGAGGCAGCGCGACCAGCAACGCGGCTTCAGCCAGCGACAACCGCTTCGGCTCCTTGCCGAGATAGGCGATCGAGGCAGCGCGAATGCCCTCGAGATTGCCGCCGTAAGGCGCGAGCGCCAGATAGAGGTCGAGGATCTGCTCCTTGCTCAAGCTGCGCTCGATCTCGATCGCACGCACGATCTGCCGCAGCTTTGCATGGAGCGAGCGCTGCCGCCGAGGCTCCATCAGCCGCGCGAGCTGCATCGAGATGGTCGAGCCGCCCGAGACGATGTGGCCGCGCGTCGCAAGCTGAAACGCAGCGCGCCCCAGCGCCACCGGGTCGATGCCGTCATGTGCGTAAAAGCGCTGGTCCTCGTAGGCGAGCAGCAGCTTCAGATAGGTCGGATCGACGTTCGTTTTTGTCTCGACCGGCAGTCGCCAGCGTCCATCCGCCATCGCATAGGCGCGCAGCAGCTTGCCATTCCGATCGACGATGGTGGTGGAAACCTGGCGGGCGTCGTCGAAAGGCAGCGGACCGAGGGAGTAAACCCACGCGACGACGCCGACGATGGTGAGGATGAGCGAGAATGCCAGCGCGGAGAGGACACGCGGGCCCCTGCCCCTTGCTCCGTCATGGCCAGGCTTGTCCCGGCCATCCACGTTCTTGCCTCTCGCACCAAAGTCCGTGGATGCCCGGGACAAGCCCGGGCATGACGGCGGAGCATGTGGCTCCTTGTCGCTCATCCCATCACCACTCACTTCGCCGCCCGCACCTCGACCGTGCCGGTCCCGGTACGGCCGTAGCGCGAGGGATTGTACATGTCCTCGACATAGGCCTGCGGCAGCACGTATTTGCCGGGTGAGACCACACGCACGACGTAGGCCACCGTGAAGACCGCCTTGGAATCCGAGGCCCGATCGACGGCAGCCGTGAAACGATCGTCGCGGAACTCGGTATCTTCGGGCTCTTCGCCATCCTCGATCCAGCCCAGCGTGCCGCTGTCGCCCGACGACACCAGTTTTGGATTGTCGATTTCCAGGCCGGCCGGCAGATAGTCGGACACCATGATGTGGCCGTATTCGGGCTTGGCCTCGGTGATCTTCAGCACCACGGCGAAGCGGTCGTTCTGCTTGACCTTGCTGATATCGGCGGGCTTGCCGTCGAGCGTGAAGAAACTGCGCTCGATCTTGAAGCCGTTCGATGCCGCGGGCTCAGGCGTCACCGGCGACCCCGACACCGAGACCACCGCCTGCACCGGCGCGTCTCCGGTGTTGGTGATCTTCAGCGGCTTGCCTTCCAGAGTGGCGGCCTTGTAGCTGCGGTACAGCGCGGTCTTGACCGGCTGGCCGTCCACCTCCATCGACAGGTTCTCCTTGGCGAGCGCGCGCGCCGCCAGCACCAGCCACGCATTTTCCTGCGTGGAGGTGTAGGGCGTCAGCCCGCGCGCAGTCTCGACCCGCGACACCGCCTGCGTCAGCGTTGCCTTCGGCGCGTTGCCTTCACTGGCAAGCGACACCAGCGCTGCGGCATCGCGGAGCTGCGAGCCGTAGTCGGTGCGGCCGAACTCCAGCACCGGCTTTGGGGCGAGACTGTCGAGGGCTGCGCCATAGACCCGCTCCGCGCGGTTGCGGTCACCGACCAGCGCGAGCGCCGCGGCGAGCTGCGATTTCGCGATGGGAGTGGCGAGGTTGCTCAGCTTGGTGTCGGCGAGATAGCGGAGGTCGCCGATCGGCGCCGCGCCGTTGCGCGCCAGCACATAGAGGCCGTAGGCGAGATCGCGGCCGCCGTCCTTCTCCGGCTCGTTGCCGTTGACGACCGAGTTGCGGATGCGGTCGAGCGCGGTCTTGAACAGCACATCCGGCACCACAAAGCCCTTTTCGCGGGCGCGAGTCAGGAAGTCCGTCACATACGCGTCCAGCCAGGAATCGTCACCGCCTGCCGACCACAGCCCGAACGAGCCGTTCGAGCCCTGGCGGGCCAGCAGCCGCTCGATGGCGTCGCGGATGCGCTGGTCGACCTTGGTGTCCATGGCCAGGTGCGCACCGGCCGCGAGCTCGTTGACATAGAGCAACGGCATGGCGCGGCTGGTGATCTGCTCCGAGCAGCCATAGGGATAGCGGTCAAGTGCTTTGAGGATCGTCGCCGCATCGAGCGCAGTGGACAGGCTGGCCGAGACCGAGACGCTACCGGTGCCCGGCACGAGATCGGCGAACATATCCGAGGTCAACGTCAGGCTCTCACCCTTCGCCAGCGTCCGGATCGAGCGCCGCGCCAGCACTTGCGTCGCCGCCTTGACGTCGAGCGCATAATGGCGCGCCAGCGCCAGGCCATTCGGCCCCTTGATGTCGACGTCGAGTGTCGCCTGCCCCGCCGCCGTCGCGTCGATGGCGAGCGTGAACGAATTCCGCTGCTTGGCGGCAAGCTTGACCGTGGTCGCGGGATTGCCGGTCATTCTCACTGGCCCGCCGGTCTTCACGTTGATGACGTAATCGCCGGCCTGCCCCTCGACATTGTCGATCTCGAGATTGACCGTGCCGTGGTCGCCGTTGAGCAGGAAGCGCGGCAAGGTCGTGGTCAGCACGACAGGGTCGCGGATCACCACGTCCGTGTTGGCGCGACCGAGCTTGGTCGCGGTCCACGCCACCGCCATCACGCGCGCGGTGCCGGCGAACTCCGGAACGTCGAAGCTCACTTCGGCCGTGCCGTCGGCGGCAACGGTGACGATGCCCGAATAGAGCGCGAGCGGCTTTTGCGCGGGCGGCGAGCCCTGGAGCTCGGCGGCACCGGCGTCGCCGCCGGACTTGATCTGCCCGCGCGTGCCCGACATGCCGTCGATGAGTTGCCCATAGAGATCGCGGATCTCCGCGCTCAGGCGGCGCTGGCCGAGATAATAGTCGTCTGGCGCCGGCGGCTTGTAATTAGTGAGGTTGAGGATGCCGACGTCGACCGCGGCGATCACGATCTTGGCGTCCTCGCCCGGATTGAGCCCGTCGAGCTTGACGGGGATCTTCAGCAGCCCATTCGGCCGGATCAGAGCCGGCGGCGTCAGCTTCACCTGCAATGTACGGGTCTGCTTGTCGATACCGAACCATTTGAGTCCGATCGCCCGGCCCGGCATGCGTTGCGCGGCCGCATCGAGCGGACGGCGCAGCGTTGCCACAACATAGGCGCCGGTGCCCCAGTCCTTGCCGACCGGGAGCTTCACCTGGGCGGTGCCTTCCTTGACGTCGATGGTCTGCGTCGTCAGCAGGCGATCGCCGAGCACGTTGACCGTCAGTTTGCCGGCGCTGCGGACGTTGACCGACACGGTCATCGTGTCGCCCGAGGCGTATTGCGGCTTGTCGATCGAGGTCTCCAGGAGGTCCGGCGTGTCGGCGCTGCCGTCGGAATACCAGCCGACGTCGAACTGTACCGAGGTCACGGGCCCGTCGGCGTCGTTCGACTTCACGTCCAACCGGTAGCGGCCGGGCTGTGGGGTCAGCGAAATCCGCGACGGCTTGTCCGCGGCAACTGTCACGTCGCCGTCGGAGACGCGCGAGGTCGATTTGACCGGCTCGTACTCCCAGTAATTGCTCTGGCGATACCATTGGTAGCGCGACTCCATCTTCAGGAGCTCGTAGCGCAGGCCGTCGCGGCGAAGCCTCTCACCCTCGGGCGAGACGAACACAACATCGAACTCGGCCTTGTCGCCCTCGGCGACGTTCTTGTCGCCGAATAGCGGCTTGATGCCGATCATCGCGGCAGCAGGCGCGACCGGCAGCACGATCTTGCGCTCGACGGCGCGGCCGCCGGTCTCGACCATGCGGACGAAGATCTGCGCCTCCTGCGGCCGCGTCGAGGCCGGCTGCTTGTCGAGCGTGACCGGGAAGGTCGCAACGCCGTTGGCGTCGGCTTCCGGCAGGTTCTCCAGCGGCGTGCGCTCGTTCGAGGTGGTCTCCTCGTCGGCGACGCCGAACTGGTAGCCGGCGAAGCCCGGCCGCTCGGACGCGGGCGCGACCAGCATGTCGCCTTCGAGCGCTAGCCCCGAGGCCGGCGCGCCATAGAGGAAATGACCGTCCGCCTTAAGCTCCACTGGAGCGTTAGCTTTGATCAGCTTGTCCTTGGCAGACAAGTCGAATTCGATCCGATCGGGGACGTAGTCCTCGACCATGAAAGTGGTCTCGCCGACCGAAGAGCCCTTCGGATCGGTGAAGGCGCGCACCCGCCAGGTCCCGGTCGGGACGGCCGAGTTGAGCGGCACCGACAAGGTGCGCCCGCCCGCGCCCTGGTCGGACAGCACGGCGCGGCGGAATTCGACGCCATCAGGACGCTCGATCACCAGGGTCATCGGCCCGCCGGTGACGGCGTTGCCCTGCCCGTCGCGCAACAGCGCGGTGAGATAGACGGTCTCGCTGGAGCGGTAGACGCCGCGCTCGGCATAGACGAAAGCGTCGGCGCCCGCAGGCACGGCCCTGCCCGAAACGCCGCGGTCCGACAGGTCGAAGGCGGAGGACTTGAGGCTGAGGAAGGCATAGTCAGCCTTCTCGCCGGTCACGGTGAGCATCGCCGGCGACAGGCCGCCCTCGCCGCGCGCAAGCCCCGCCTCGAACAGCACATGGCCGCTCTCATCGGTCTTGCGGGTGGCCAGGATCTCGTTGTTGCGCGCGACCAGCCGCACCTCGGCTTTGCCGACCGGATCGGTCGAGGCCAGCGAATTCACGAAGACATGGACGCCGTCATTGCCGGAATAGGCCGTGACGCCGAGATCGGAGACGATGAACCATTGGGTGGCGAGCTGATAGTCGTCGTCCGAGCCCGGCCCCTTGGCCGCGGCCGTCATCACATAGACGCCGGGCTGGAGTTCACCAAGCGCCTGGTCGACCGGGAATGCCGTGGTGACGTCCTGGTTGAGCGTCATCGCGGTGGCAAGCTCGCCGGTCCAGACTTTCACGCCGCGCTCGCCGCCGAGATCGCTGAGCTGGTATTTCGACAGGGTCTTCTGGAAATCGCTGTCGACCACCGTGTTGATCAAATTGCGGTCGCCGATCCGGAACACGTTGATGTTGACGGCTGGCGTGTTGACGCTGACGACGGGAATGCCGCGCTGGCCCGTCCTCGGCAGCACATAGGCGCGGCTGGTGAAGCGCACGAAGGGCTTGCGGTCGCGCACATAGACGTTGAACTCGGCCGATTTCGGAAGGCCTTCCTTCACGGTGGACGGCAGGCCGGCGCGCAAATTGATGTTGTAGCGCTCGCCATGCTTCAGCCCGTCGACGCAGAGCTGCTTGGCCTCGGCCGACAGGGCCGGCTTGTCCTGGCCGGCCAGCGCGAGGTACGGCGCGAAATCGGTGCGTTTTGCCAACTCCTCCGAGAACTGGAAGCAGGCGCGCGGACTGGCGGAGTCCGAGTCCACGGTGTAGTCGAGCAGCCGAAAACCGTGCTCGTCGCGCATCTTCTCATATTGGCCGCGGACGTCGGCGACCTCGCGCATGTCGAGCGACAGCCGCAGAGCATCCAGCGCCGGCCGCCACAGCTTGCGTTCGGAAAGAGACTTGCCGAGCACCGCGAGCGCGTCGGCCTCCTCGCCCGCATTCCCGGCGCGCTGGTAGGCGATGTAGGCGGCGGTCGAGGCGCGCTCCAGCAGGAACGTCTGCTCGCTCGAGCTCTTCGGCGATATCTGGAAGATGACCTTTGCCAGCCGCAACCAGTTGCCGGCGTCCTCCGGCGTGGTCGCCGCGATCTGGCCGAGCACCGACAGGCCGGTGCGATAGTCGTTGCGCCGGAAGGCAGCATCGGCGTCGGTGCGCAAGCTCGCGCCGGTCTTGGCGACCGGCCCCGCCTCGCCCTTGATCTGCGCCTCCAGCTTGATCGCGGAATCGGCGAGGTCGTCCCGCTTGAAAGCTTTGTCGGCGGCCTGCGCGACGCTAAGGCCGAACGCCAGCGTGGCGCAGAGTGTGACGGCGCGAACAAGACCGATCATGGATGGACTCCCGGAAATCGCGGACGAACGCCGCTTGTCGCATGAAATGCGCGGAAAGGTGACGGACTCAAGGCGATGGAACCAAAGGTGCAAACCGTCGCATTCGCCATGACAAGGCACGCCCAGAGGAGACCGATCAAGCTACCGCCGCGCACGCCGTCCTGATGGCGCAGCAATATCCGACCAGTCGTCCGGCGGCCGTGTCCCGGAAGCTGATCAGCATTCCCGGCGATGTGATCCATCGTCCAGTCTGCTGCCGCTCAACCCGGCACCCTGACACCCCACCGTTCCGCTTTGTCGCGGCTTCGACGAAAACGGTTCGGTTCAGGCTTGGCGAAAGACGATATTTTTCATAATGGCATGGTAGATGAACAGCGGCCCCCAACCAGGGCGGCTCAAGACGGTCCCGTAGCTCAACTGGATAGAGCATCAGATTTCTACTCTGAGGGTTGCAGGTTCGATTCCTGCCGGGATCGCCAAAATATCTCAAGAAGCCCCTGCAATATAAGCACATTTTGCATTTCGAAAAAAGCGACACCTCTCAAAAATTGAAAATGTAAGCCGGTCTAAGCCGGTTTTTTAGCGCCAGATTCCCGAAAAAATTACCGAACCGATTCCGTCAGCTCCGGCCGCTGAGGTAAGAGCCGCTCGGACCATGCTGAAATGATTCGTCAATCCCATTCTTTCGCGTTTGATAGAGCATCAGATTTCCAATCTGAGGGTTGCTCGGCGGAAAGCCTGCTATAAACAACCACTTAGCCGCGCACGCCTTAGACGTGCGCCGGCGCTATAATCCCTCTTTGGTTGTTTGCGTACACCAAACGTGTATTGGGTAGTGTTGTGTCAGGAAATTCCGAACTGCAATCGCTTGCAGAACGCCTTAGACGCACGCGAGTCGAAGAAGCTAAAGCAGGCCGATTGGTGCCGCTTCGTCGGGATCGGGCCCCAGGCTTGGAACAATTACGAGCGTGGGATAAATCGAATTTCCATAGATCAAGCGATCAAGGTGTGTGCGGCCACAGGGGTTTCACTCGATTGGATATATCGGGGCATCACCGCGGGCTTGCCTTACGACATCGCCGTAGCGTTACAAAGTCGACCCCGCAATGACTAGAAAATATGATCTCTTCGCAATCAGCGCGCTCGCTGCGAGCGCGGTGTTGTCGGTGTGGCTGGGCTTGTGGGGGCCAAACAACGCAACGACGTTAAAGGACTGGCAACCCCTAAACGACTAGCCGGCCGCTGCCGGCGGCCGGATGGCCGCGGCTACCTGACACCAGAAATCGCGAGAAGTCCATCCGCAGGACCCCGTAGATCCAGTATGTCGACTCCAAACAATGCATCCGCAAGCGGTGCGTTGATTTGCTTTTGATTGCAGCCTAACGTCCATTTTTTTATGGAGCTTAAACGATGGAAGCCATTGTTCCAGTAGCAGTCGAAACGAGCCAAGCGCATTGCGGCTTGATCATGCCGTTGGCGGAATTCGACAACTGCTCTGCGACGCATTGGGACGACGTACGTAAGATTATTTCTTCTGCGGTCGAAACGCTCCGGTCCCCCAGCTTCATCGTACGGATGGTTAGCGAGGGGGACGAGACGGGCATCATCCATCGCCGCATCATTCAGAACGTTTACTCGGATCCGATCGTGGTCTGCGATGTTAGCGGACGTAATCCCAACGTGCTATTTGAACTGGGGATGCGCCTCGCATTCGACAAGCCGGTCGTCATTGTGAAAGACGACCAAACGCCGTTCATGTTCGACACAGGCATGATCGAGCACTTGCAATACCCCAGAGATCTTCGCCACGGAGCCATCGAAAACTTCAAAGCAGCGCTCGCTAAGAAGGTAAGCAGCACCTACGCGGCAGCGACGGACAACCCAGAAAGCATTTCTTTCATCCAAAGCTTCGGCCCCTTCAAGACCGTGAAGCTCGACAGTGTCGAGGAGCCCGCTGACAAGGCGATCCTCACTATGCTCGGTGACATGCAATCTCAGATCCATCGGTTAGCTGGCTCGGTCGCTCAAATGACATCAAACGCGGCGACGAACAATCAACAAGAGCTGCCGCGAACACCTTTGGGAATGATCCATGAGTGGGTCCTCGAGGAGTGGATCAAGTCGGGAGGTGTGCCCGACCATGTGCGGGCAAAGCTCGGGCTCCGATTTCGGGAGCTCCGCGGAGCAATGAGCCGGGGGGCGTTTGATCGGAGCGTCGAGGATGCCATCACGGCTTTGGACGCTGCCGGAGTAGGTGAACCTCCTCGAAACTATCGCTCTCGGGGAAGCTCGTGATGCAATACGTTTTCCGCTCAAAACGTTCGGTTTGCGGATTAAGCTGCCGACGGACGTCCCGCAAAAATTCCCGAACAGATCCCGAGCTGTTGCTAAGTAATTGATGAGCGGTCGGAATTCCGACTACGGCTAAAGGCTTTCTACTCTGAGGGTTGCAGGTTCGATTCCTGCCGGGATCGCCAATTTCGGTCTCATCCGTTCATCGTGAGCCCGATCTACGGCGCCCACCTGCAGAATCCGTCCTTCACGAACGCGTGGGCCGCCTCGCTCCGGGCTTTGATTCAGGCAAACGAGCCCTATCTATCCGCCGGACGACGCGCGACCAATAGGGACTTCGATGCCACTATCCGACTTGACGAGAATGGCTATCGCATCTGCGGTGGCGGTTGTGGCAATATCGTTCCTGGCAGTTGACGCGGGCGTCGTGAACTCCGGTGTGATCACAAAGCCCATCGCGACGGCGCAGGCTTCCATCGCGGACGCTGCGGCGAGTCAGCATCAACTTGCCTTTGCCGTTCAGGCATGGACGCGTCGCGGCCACCCGAAGCCTACCCTCGAAGAATGCCTGGCGATCGATTGAAACAGCGCAGTCGCCGCTCTCGTCTCGCGGATGTATGCGCAACGTAATAATCATGTTTGCTATAGGCCGTTATTCCCCCGGATGAAGATCGTCCAAATCCAGCCGAACAGTGCGCTCAAGGCGGCGACCGATGCGGCGATTGCCGCGGTCCGAGTCCACCAGATCTGCCGCTCGTGCCGTTCGATATCCGCCTCGGATTTTTGATTATCTTTCCAGTTCAGCCATTCCTGGGCGAACCCGATCGTCATGACGGGCGCGGTTCCGATCGCGATCGCTCCTGCGGATGCCGCGTCGGTCTGGGCTAGGCGCGCTCGGACGTTGGCTGCACCCGTCTTTTCAAGCACCGCAAGCCATTGCCGGGACTGTTCGTCTGAAACATGCCACGTGCATTCCGTGTAAGGAAACGCTTTCGGTCGCTCTGTCACGGCCTTGCACCGCACTCACCCTTCAGTGTCGCCTTGATGTCGCGCCCACCACCCGGCAATCGCCGCTGCTAGATCCTTCCACAACTCAGTCGGCAAATCCGGCACCGCCACCCGGACGCTGTACCGATCCGTCGTCGCGTCGTGAAACCACTCGGTCGCCGCGAAATCGAAACCAAAACTGCCGGCGTGGCGAATGGGGAAGCCTTTGCCGCTCAGGTCGCGGCTCATGTCCTCGGCGGCCTGCCGCGCGGTCGCCTCATCGAGGGCGCGCCTGCCGCGAAGCGTGACATAGAGGCCGTGGGTGAAATGCAGCTCGGCCGAGAGCGAAGCGAGCTCGGCGGCGAAATATCGCGCCGCGTGGCGACCGTTGCGCAGAATCGCAGCGACGCGCCTTTTCGTCAGGGCCCAATAGGCCACAGAGCCCACGAATGGCGGGAAGTGCGCCGGCAACGCCGCGCCACCGAGAAGCCGGACGGCATTGCGGGTTTCCGCCGCCAGGCTTTCGGACAGCAGCTGGCCCGCCTTGAGGTCCTTCCGGCTCCAATGCACGAACACGGCAGAGCCGAGCCGGCCGTATTCCACCCCGAGCGAATCCAGCTTGTTGTGGCTTCGCACCAACACGACGGGAATGTCCCATCGCGCGGCCCATCTCAAGACACGCCGGATGCGCGCCGATCTGCCGGCGAAACATGTCGTGTCGAAAATCAACAGATCGAGCCCCGAACCGTCACAACGCAGAGCTGCCTCGAACGCCCGGGCAGGGGCGCATGAATCGAGCAGGAGCAAGCGTGGCAAGGCTGCCGCAGCGAACGCTTCGCCCAGCGGGAGGCTGGCGATGACAAGCCGCAAATGGGGGACGAGGCTCTCGATCAGCTCCAGTGTCTCGCCGTAAGTGCCCGGCAGCACCACGACGTCTGCTTTGCCGATGATCCGTGCGGACGCGAGCAGCAGCGCGGAGATCGCGGCCATGCCGGAGGCGGTATAGATCGCATCGCTCCTGCAGCCCCGCTCGAGTTCATAGAACGAGGGACCACTCACCTTGAGGTCCGCGCGCTGATAGTCGTAGCTGAACACGAACGGACCGCTGCTGGGAGACGCCGCATGCGACCAGGCCGTCTCCGTCGCTCTCCAGTCCTGCAGCGCATGTTCCGCGCGTAGTGCGGCGGCGAGCTGAAACTTGGAGACCACAACCTCGTCGACCGATTGCGGCCGAGCCAAATGCAGCGGGCTCCTCAGGCAATCGTTCAGCAGCCCGATTTCCCTGTGCTTTCGATCGAGATAGGCTTCGGAGGTCTCCATGCGGATCTTGATGAGCGTCTTGATGCGGATCTTGGCAATTGCGACTGCCATTCAACGTCCGGCGAGCGCATTGGCTCCAACAGCCGGGCCCGCCTATCCTTGCAACGAAGACCGGTCCTCGCCGTTGACACGGCACAAGGAGAACATCATGAGCGAGATCAGAGAGCACATGAAGATCGTCGGCAAGGACGGCGCACATGTCGGCACCGTCGACCGCGTCGAGGGCAACCGTATCAAGCTGACGCGGAAGGACAACCCGGAAGGTCACAAGGACCATCATCATTACATCGACACGAAATATGTCGGTGCCGTCGAAGGCGATGTCGTCAAGCTTTCGGTCAATGCCGACGCGGTGCCGAAGTCGGAAGCTGCCTGACACAGTGCAGCCCTTCGGGGACTTTTTGTTTGTTCACGATCCTGCTCCGCTTCGTTCCCCGAAACGAATCGCGATCGGAAAATCGTCGTCCGAACGAGTCTTAACGTAGCGTTTCGGCGGCTCGCGTCAGGCGTCGAGTGTCACGAGCATAGGCGCCGATGGCGGCGTTCTCGCGCGAAATGAATTGAAGGGGGCGCGGAACGAACTTGCGATCGGCGCGTTCGAAATCCAGTGGTGCCGATTTGCCAGCCCCGATCGGCTCTCGATAACCCCGTGCTTGTCCCCCGAGCACGGGGTTTTTCTGTGAATACCAGTTCTCTCGTAAAGAGAGAGCTCAGTCCGTCCGCTCTTCGCGCCGGTCGCGGGCGAGTTGATGCCAGGCCAGGGCCAGCTCGATGAGACGTTGCCGGTCAGGACCTTCGGCCGCCACGGCGCGCTTCATCGCCGTCTCGGCTTCATGCTGTGGATCGTACTTGGTACACATGAAGCCAATTCTAGCCGGACGATCTGGACAAGCGCGTGGCAATTTCGTCCGTATGATTGCGGGGTAATGCCGTCCTCGCGGATTTGCGACGCAATCCAATTCACGCATCTGTCGAACGACCCGCCCCGATTGGGGGCTTGATGCGTACCGATCTGTGAAGTGCGTCACAGCCGGCGCACGGCGCCTCCGCTAAACAGTCCTCAGCGCTCCCAGAGAGCGAGAAGGCTTGGGAGATATTCCCGTCATGACGCAAGAAGCCGCAGCCGAAATTCCCGTCCCGGCGCGAGGCGAAAGATCCGACCCGCTCGGCATCGCTTATCTTGCGACCATCGGCATCGTGATGCTGGCCTGGATCGCAGGCCTGGTCTGGGCCGCGATCGCGTTCTTCAACTGGGTAGTGTCCTGACGCGCGGGGCGATCCCCTTGAATCAATTCCCGGCCAGCTGAGGGCCAGCGCCAAAACGAAAAGAGGCGGCTTTTCGCCGCCTCTTCGCTTCAGCCCTCGCCTGGCGTGCTCAGTAACAAGCCCGTGGATCAGCCTGCACGTACTGGCCGCTCGGATAGCGGTAGTAGCAGTTGCCTTGGGCCAGATAGTAGCCGGGGCGCGAAGCAGCCGTCGCGCCGGCGATCGCGCCGGTGGCACCGCCGATCACAGCGCCTGCGGCCGCACCCGAGGCGTTGCCCGAGATCAGGCCGCCCAGCACGCCGCCGACGATAGCGCCGCCAAGCGCGCTCGCGCCGGGATCGGCCGGTGGCGGCGGCGGCGGCGGTTCGTAGGCGACGGGCGGAGCATAGGCCACGGGGACGTCGTCGTAATAATCCTCCGAGATATAGGCCGGAGGCCCGTCCATCCGCTGCGGATAATAATACCGCGCGCCGCCCACATCCCACCACCAGCCAGAGCGGCCGTTGTGGACTTCGTGGCGCCAGCGTCCGCCATCCCAGGCGAGATGGCCGCGATAGGTGTGTCCGCCCCAGTCGCGCGCCGGTGCGGGACCCCTGGCGTAATTGCGTCCGGGCGGCGGACCGCCGGCATTGCGAGGGCCAGGACCTGGACTCGCGAGAGCAGGATTTGGACCCGGACCAGCATGACCAAGACCGCCGGCGTAGGGCTGGACGCCGGCCTGTGGCGCCGGCCGGGCAGCCTGCTGCGGCGGCGGCCCCTTTCGCATGTTCTGCGGCGGCGCGCCGGCGCCTGGCCCGGCCGATGGCTGGGCGGCGTCTCTCGGCGGTCTGGCGTCCTGAGCCTGCGCCGGGACGGCGAGCAATGACATCGCCGAAACCAAGGGAATGATGATCTTGATGCGACTGGACACACTCATGCGTGCTTGCCCCCTACTCTTTCGATTGCCGTCAACCGCCGTGATGCCTGGCGCGATAGACGATTCGGCTCGCGCTGAGCTGATGCCGGCTGACATGACTGACCTGCTTTGGTCGGCTAAGTCCCGTTACAAATGATTAAGATCACGACATTTTTTCGTCCGCGCGGGTCGCTCTGGCATGCCTCTAGTGGGCCGGCTCGATCACATTGCAGTTGCTTCGCCCGGACATCAGGCAGTCCTGCATCTTGCTCGCGGAGGTGAGATCGCGGGCGAGCCACCAGCCGACGCCGAGGATCAGGATCGCGATGATCAAGCCAGCGATGGCGCCGCGGCGGTTGTCACCGGATTGAGGTTTTGGAGTGGATTTCGGCTTCGCGCCCGGTTCGGGCTTAGCTTCGGAGTTGGCTTCGGAACTGGCTTCGGGCTTGGACATGGCTGACCGATCACGGGGGCGAGCGGGCTTTATCACCTCTGCGGCGTGGCGTCACATCCCGTCCGGCTTCTCCCGGTTAGCCTCGGGTCGGCCGGATCGCTTCCTTGCGGGAGGTTTCGGCCGCCGGGATCGCCTGCTGGACGCGCGGAGCGCAGGTCGTAAGCACAAACGCGGTCTGGGTGCATTCCCAATCCGTGCCCAGGACGGCACTTTCGATTGGTTGCGGACGGGCGAGCAGCAGCGCGGCAGTGGCCAAGGCTGCCACCACAACGGCGATTGCGAGCGCCTTCAGGCTCAGTCGTGAGATCGTCATACCCGTGCTCCGCGTCTCATACCCGGGCGGACGCTAGGCACCGCCCTGGTGCCCCCTTATGAGGGACATCACAATTCGGCAGTTTTTCGGGGCTACGAGAGATCGTCGGGGGCGGCGATTTTCGTCTACCTGATCGGCTGCGATTATAGGTGGCATCACGGCGCGCGCCGATGTACACGCATCTGCGTCGCGCGGCGCCCGCTATGCCCAGCCGACGTACCAACAGGCAGTGATGTAGGATCGAAAGCGAGGATGACAAGGTTCGCCGATGAGTGGATTTAGGGAACCAGGCTTCTCCGACCGGCAAAAGGCGGCACAGGAAGCACGCAAGAACCTTTTGAACAAATTCAAGTCGCAGCCGGGGCCGGATGATCCCGCGGTTGTGGCGAGGCGTGCGGAGCGCGAGGCCCTTGCGGCCAAGCGCGCCGAAGCAAAGGCTGCGCGCGACACGGAAAAGGCCGAGCAGAAGCGCCTTCAAGAAGAAGCTGCCGCGCTCGAGGCCGCGCGGATCGCCCGCGAGGCCGAAGAAGCCGTCGCGAAGGCGGCCGAAGCCGAGGCCGAGCAAAAAGCCAAGCGGGACGCCCGCTACGCCGCCCGCAAGGCGAAGCGCAAGTAACGTTTGCAAGTCTAACGCGCGCAAGTCACGTTCAATTGAATTTGGACTGAAACAAATGCTCTGGGGGCGGTCTACGTGACCGCCCCCGGATTTTTGGCGCGCGTCTGCCTGTCGCAAGCGCCTCCTCGACGTTGGAAGATCAGTGCTTCTTCATCATCCCGTCGTCTTTCTTCATCCCGTCCTTCGACATCGTGTCCTTCTTCATGCCGTCGTCCTTGGACATGGTGTCCTTCTTCATGCCGTCCTTGGACATCGTGTCCTTTTTCATCATGCCGTCATCCTTGCCCATCTTGTCCTGGGCAAAGGCGGCAGGCGACAGCGCGAGGCCGAGCGAGAGAACGGCCGCCGAAACGCCGAGCGCGATGCGGGTACGAATGGTCATGACTGGTCTTCCCTTCGAGATGGATGTTGGTCAGCGACGGACGCCGCTATCTGATCTCGACGGATTGCCACGGGGCGTTGTTACGCGGCCGCCGATAAATTTCCGCGAGCCCATCCTTGGTTCTGCGGATGTAGGAGATCGGGAGTGTGCAATGCAGCATCACCGACGCTTGCCGCGGCATTCGGTCTCGAACTATCAGACTAGAGAACATTGTCTGAAAGACCGGCTAGGATGGGCCTCAGCGCGGTCTCCAAGACCGGCCCAAAATCACGGCAAAGCAAACAAGAACCTTCCAAGAACCGTCCAAGGGAATCACGCCATGTTCACGCGCCGCCACCTGATCGCGACCGCCGTCGCCGCACCCGCCATTCTCCGTTTCAGCACCGGCACCGCGCATGCCGCGACCACGCTGAAGATCTCGCATCAATTCCCGGGCGGCACCGTCGAAAAGGGCGATTTCCGCGACCGGCTCTGTCGCGTGTTCGCCGCCGAAGTCAGCAAGCGCAGCAACGGCGACATCGCCGCCGAGATCTATCCGAACTCCTCGCTGATCAAGACCAACGCGCAGTTCTCCGCGATGCGCAAGGGCGCGCTCGACATCAGCCTCTATCCGATGCCCTATGCCGGCGGCGAATTGCCGGAAACCAATATCGGCCTGATGCCGGGCCTCGTCACCACCTACGACCAGGGCATGCGCTGGAAGAAGGAGCCGGTCGGCAAGGCCTTGACCGACTTCCTCGCCGACAAGGGCATCATCCTGCTCAGCTGGGTGTGGCAGGCCGGCGGCGTCGCCAGCCGCTCCAAGCCGATCGTGGCCCCCGAAGATGCCAAGGGTCTCAAGGTGCGCGGCGGCTCGCGCGAGATGGACATGGTGCTGCAGACTGCCGGCGCATCCGTGCTGTCGGTGCCCTCGAACGAAATCTACGCAGCGATGCAGACGGGGGCGTGTGATGCCGGCATCACCTCCTCGACCAGCCTGATCTCGTTCCGGCTTGAGGAGGTCGCGAAATCGCTGACCTCGGGCGCAGGCGCGTCCTATTGGTTCATGCTCGAGCCGCTGATGATGTCGAAGGCGATCTTCGACAAGCTGCCGAAGAACCAGCAGGACGTCCTGCTCGCGGTCGGCACCGAGCTCGAAGCCTTCGGCCGCAAGGGCGCGCAGGACGACGATGTCGAGGTCGCCAAGGTCTACGAGAAGGCCGGCGCCAAGGTCTCGGCGCTCGATGCCGCGACCGTCGGCAAGTGGCGTGACATCGCCCGCGACACCGCATGGAAGGACTACGGCGCCAAGACCGCGACATCTGCCAACCTGCTCAAGCTCGCGACCGACGTCGCCGCATGAGCCACGGTCCGCTTCCGGATCGTGACGGCCAGGTAAACGCTGCCGCAAGGACCGGCCTTGCGGCAGCGATCGATCGCGGTCTCGCCATCCTCAACAACATCATCGTCGTGTTCGCCGCGATTGCGCTGATCGCCGCCTGCGCCATCCTGAGCTACAGCGTGCTCAGCCGCGCCTTGTTCAAGGCTGCCAATTACTGGCAGGACGAGGCCGCGGTGTTCCTGCTGGTCGGCGCGACCTTCATGACGGCCGCCTACGTGCAGCAGAACCGCGGTCACATCGGCATCGAGGCCTTCGTCGGCCTGCTCTCACCACTGGCGAACCGGATCAGGCTCTGGCTGGTCGATGCCGTGACGCTTCTGTTCTGCGCTTTCTTCGCCTGGAAGTCCTGGACACTGGCGCATGAAGCCTATGTCGATGGCCAGGTCTCGAACTCGATGTGGTCGCCGCCGCTGGCCATCCCCTATTCGCTAATGGCGTTCGGCATGAGTCTGCTCTGCGTCCAGATCCTCGTGCAGCTTGCGCTGCCTTTCGCTGGAGCCAGGCGTTCATGAGCGTTTTCGGTATCGGCCTCGCCTACGGGATCGCGACGCTTGTCGTGATGTTTTCGGGCATGCCGATCGCGTTCGCGCTCGGCGCGGTCGCAGTCGTGTTCATGGGCATCTACATGCCCGCCGCCTCTCTCGACACGGTGACGCAGAATGTCTACGAGGAAATGGCCTCGATCACGCTGCTGTCGATCCCGCTCTTCATCCTGAAGGGCGCCGCGATCGGCAAGTCGCGCGCCGGCCAGGATCTCTACTCGGCCCTGCACGCTTGGCTGCACCGCGTCCCCGGCGGGCTCGGCGTCGCCAATGTGTTCGCCTGCGCGCTGTTTGCGGCGATGGCGGGCTCCTCGCCCGCGACCTGCTCGGCAATCGGCTCGGCCGGCATCCCCGAGATGCGCAAGCGCGGCTATTCCGGCGGCTTTGCCGCGGGGATCATCGCCGCCGGCGGCACGCTCGGCATTCTGTTGCCGCCGTCGATCACCATGATCCTGTTTGCGGTCGCCGCCGAAAAATCGCTAGGACGGCTGTTCCTCGCCGGTATCGGGCCCGGCCTGCTGCTGGTCTCGCTGTTCGGCGTTTACGCCGTGATTCGCTTCCGCCAGGAATACGCCGCGGCCGAAGCGATCTACAAGAACGGCGGCCCGGAAGCTGCGATCCTCGCCCGCGACGAGTACACGCTCGCGGAACGCTTCAGCGTACTGCCGCGCGTGATCCCGTTCGTGCTGCTGCTCACCGGCGTCATGATCGCCCTCTATGGCGGTTACGCCACGCCATCAGAGACTGCCGGCCTCGGCGGCCTCTTGGCGCTGGCATTGATCGCGGCGATCTACAGCGTGTGGCGGCCGAGCGACCTTGCCCCGATCCTGAAATCGACGATCCGGGAATCGACCATGCTGATGATGATCATCGGCATGTCGCTGCTCTATTCCTACGTGATGAGCTATCTGCACATCTCGCAATCGGCCGCCGAATCCGTCGTCGCGATGCATTTGCCCCGCTGGGGCCTCTTGTTCGCGATCCTCGTCATGGTCGTCGTGCTCGGTTTCTTCCTGCCGCCGGTCTCGATTATTCTCATGACCGCGCCAATCATCCTGCCGCCGCTCCGCGCCGCCAATTTCGACATCATCTGGTTCGGCGTCGTCATGACCATCGTGATGGAGATGGGACTGATCCATCCACCCGTCGGCCTCAACATCTTCGTCATCCGCAACGTCGCGCCGGATATTCCCCTGCGCGAGGTGATCTGGGGCACGCTGCCGTTCGTGCTTTTGATGATGCTCGCGGTGCTGCTGCTCTGCTTCGTGCCGGGCATCTCGACCGCACTGCCGGACCTGGTGATGGGGCCGGACGGGAGCAGGTAGCTGCGTCCACCATCATTGCTTCGCTGCGCTCGCAATAACGGAGAACTAGGAGCTGGCGCGCTTCCTCTTCGCGTTCAGTGCGGAGGCCACGCGGCTCACCGGCGGCTTGCCCAGCACGCCGCTCATCTCGTTGGTTGCCGCCAGCAACCGGTCCATATCGACACCCGTCCTAATCCCCATGCCACCGAGCATATAGACGACGTCCTCGGTCGCGACGTTGCCGGTCGCGCCCGGCGCGTAGGGGCAGCCGCCGAGGCCGCCGGCGGCGGCGTCGATGACGCGGACGCCTTCCTCCAGCCCCGCATAGAGATTGGCGAGCGCCTGGCCGTAGGTGTCGTGAAAATGCATCGCGAGATTGGCGGGAGGGATGTTGGCGCTGACCGCCCGCAGCATCTCTTTGGCTTTGGCAGGCGTACCGACACCGATCGTGTCGCCGAGCGAGATCTCGTAGCAGCCGAGCTCCCACAGCGTGGTGGCGAGATCGGCGACCGCTTTCGGCTGGATCTCACCGTCGAACGGACAGCCCAGCACGCAGGAGATATAGCCGCGGACCTTGACACCATCGTCCCTGGCGCGCGCCAGCACCGGCTTAAACCGTTCGATGGACTCCGCGACCGTGCAATTGATGTTGGCCCGCGAAAAGCCCTCGGAGGCCGCGGCGAACACCGAGACGATCTTTGCGCCGGCCGCGCACGCGGCGTCATAGCCCTTCTCGTTCGGCACTAGCACGTGGAATTCGGCACTGGTCAAATGGCTAACGCCGCGCAGCACGGCGTCCGAGCTCGCCATCTGCGGGATCGCCTTGGGCGAGACGAAGGCGCCGACCTCGACTGTATTGAGGCCGGCCGCGACCAGCGCCTCGATGAAGGCGATCCGGGCCTCGACACTGACCGCCGTTTTCTCGTTCTGGAGGCCGTCACGCGGCCCCATTTCGATGATGCGGACCTTATCGCTCATCTCATTCTCCGGAAGGCTCGACCACGGCGAGCTCGACGCCCTCCTGGACGATGTCGCCGACCTTGCATTTGATGGATTTCAGCACGCCGGCATAGGGCGCACGCAGCGTCTGCTCCATCTTCATCACTTCCAGGGTGAGGATCGGCGCGCCCTTCTCGAGCTTGGCGCCCTCCTCCGCCAGCACGGCGACGACGGTGCCCGGCAAGGGCGCTGCGATCTTGTCCGCGCCGGCCTGCTCCTCCATCTCGCCGCCGAACGGATCGACCCAATGCAGGTCGAATCGCCCGTTGCGCGTGCGCAAATACAGCTCATGGCCGTCGATCACGGCTGCGACGAACGATTTGACGCCGTCAAGCGTCACGTCGAAGCCGCCGTCCCGGGGCGCGATCGCAAATGCCAGCTCGCGTTCGCCGATCACCAGCGTCGCTGGTCCGCTGCCATAGTTCAGCGTGATCTTCTGCTCGGACCCATGACCAACACCATGACCCGCGCGAAACGCAAAATTGCGCTGGCGGCGGCCGACCGCCATCCAGCCAAAGGTCTGCCAGGGCGAATTCGCGTCCGCCTGTGCAGCCTGCCGCTCGTGGTTGATCACAGCGGCCACCGCGGCGCAGAGCTCGAGCTCGCCCGGCGCCGCCGGGGCCTGCGTCAGAACCGTCAGTTCGCGCTCGATGAAGCCGGTGTCGATCGCATTCGCCCTCACCTTCGGATGCGTCATCAGCGCCGACAGGAACGGGATGTTGGTCACGATGCCGCGGACGTCGGACTCTTCCAGCCCGCGGTTCAGCCGCTCGATCGCGACATCCCGCGTCGGCGCCCAGGCGATCATTTTTGCCAGCATCGCATCGTAGTACGGCGAAACCGTATCGCCTTCCCGATAGCCGGAGTCGATGCGCAGCCCCCCCGTTTCAGCGGGCAGACGCCAGGTTGATATCTTGCCCACCGACGGCATGAAGTTCTTGGTCGGGTTCTCCGCGTAGACCCGCGCCTCCACGGCGTGGCCGTGAAGCTTGATCTCGTCTTGCTTCAGCGGCAACGCCTCGCCGAAAGCGACGCGCAACTGCCACTCGACCAAGTCGATCCCCGTGATCAGCTCGGTCACGGGATGCTCGACCTGGAGACGAGTGTTCATCTCGATGAAGAACACGTCCTTGCCGTCGGACACGAACTCGATGGTGCCGGCGCCGACATAGTTGACGGCGCCCGCGGCCTTTCGCGCGGCGGCACAGACCGCCTCGCGCTGGGCGGGATTGAGCGTCGGCGACGGTGCCTCCTCGATCACCTTCTGGTGGCGGCGCTGCAGGGTGCATTCGCGCTCGAACAGCGAGAGCAGATTGCCGTGGCTGTCGCCGATCACCTGCACCTCGATATGCCGGGGGTTATCGACATATTTTTCGATCAGCATGCGGTCGTCGCCGAACGCGGCCTTGGCCTCGCGCTTCGCGCTGACGATCGCAGGCGCAAGTTCATCCGCGGAGCGAACGATGCGCATACCACGGCCGCCGCCGCCAGCGGACGCCTTCACCAGAATCGGGAAACCGACCTTCTCGGCCGCCTTCGCCAACGTCGCATCGTCCTGCGCCTCGCCGTGATAGCCTGGCACCAGCGGGACGCCGGCCTTCTCCATAAGCGCCTTGGAGCCGGACTTCGAGCCCATGGCAGTCATCATTGGCGCTGTCGGGCCGACGAAGACCAGTCCGGCGTCGAAACACGCCTGGGCGAATTCGGCATTCTCCGACAGGAAGCCATAGCCGGGATGGATCGCCTCCGCGCCGGTCTTGCGCGCGGCCTCGATCAGCCGCTCGACATTAAGATAGCTGTCGCGGGCACGTGCGGGCCCGAGCAGCACGGCCTCGTCGGCGAGCGCGACATGCATCGCGTCGCGGTCCGCCTCGGAATAGACCGCGACCGTGCGCAGGCCCATGGCGCGCGCGGTGCGGATCACGCGGCAGGCGATCTCGCCGCGGTTGGCGATCAGGAGGGTGCGAAAACGGCGGTAGAGCTTTGAGCGGTCCATCGCATCACATCCTGAACAGGCCGAATTTCGTCGGTTCGATCGGCGCATTCGACGCCGCCGAGAGGCCGAGACCGAGCACCAGCCTTGTGTCGGCCGGGTCGATCACGCCGTCGTCCCACAGCCGCGCGGTCGCGTAATACGGGTGCCCCTGGCTCTCATATTGCGCGCGGATCGGTTCGCGGAATTTATCTTCGTCTTCTTTCGACCAGCTGTCGCCCTTGGCCTCGATATTGTCGCGGCGGACCTGGCTCAGCACCATCGAGGCCTGCTCGCCGCCCATCACCGAGATGCGCGCGTTAGGCCACATCCACAGGAAGCGCGGGGAGTAGGCGCGGCCGCACATGCCGTAATTGCCGGCGCCGTAGGACCCGCCGATCACCACGGTGAATTTCGGCACCGACGCGGTCGCGACCGCCGTCACCAGCTTGGCGCCGTCACGCGCAATGCCGCCGGCTTCGTATTTCTTGCCGACCATGAAGCCGGTGATGTTCTGCAGGAACACCAGCGGAATGCCGCGCTGGCAGCACAGCTCGATGAAATGCGCCCCCTTCAGCGAGCTCTCGCTGAACAGGATGCCGTTGTTGGCAATGATGCCGACCGGAAAACCCCAGATGTGGGCGAAGCCGCACACCAGCGTCGTGCCGTAGAGCTTCTTGAACTCGTCGAACTCGGAACCATCGACGACGCGCGCAATGATGTCGCGCACGTCGAACGGCTTGCGCCCGTCGACGGGCACCACGCCGTAGATCTCCTCCGCCGCGAACAAGGGATCACGCGGCGGATGCATGTTGAGGTTTGGTCGTACCGACGGCTTCAGCGTGCCGACGATGCGGCGGGCGATGCCGATCGCGTGTGCGTCGTTCTGGGCATAATGATCGGTCACACCCGATTGCCGCGAATGCACGTCGGCGCCACCAAGCTCCTCCGCGGTCACCACTTCGCCTGTCGCGGCCTTCACCAGCGGCGGCCCGCCGAGGAAGATCGTGCCCTGGTTGCGCACGATGATGCTCTCGTCCGACATCGCGGGGACATAGGCGCCGCCGGCTGTGCAGGAACCCATCACGATGGCAATCTGCGGGATTCCTTGCGAGGACATCTGCGCCTGGTTGTAGAAGATGCGGCCGAAATGCCGCTCGTCGGGAAATATCTCGTCCTGCAGCGGCAGGAAGGCGCCGCCGGAATCGACCATATAGACGCAGGGAAGATTGTTCTGCCGCGCCACGTCCTGCGCGCGCAGATGCTTCTTCACGGTCATGGGATAATAGGTGCCGCCTTTGATGGTGGCGTCGTTGGCGACGATCACGCATTCGCGGCCCAAGATACGCCCGACCCCGGTGACGACGCTCGCCGAATGCACGTCGCCGCCATAGAGGCCATAGGCCGCGAGCGGCGACAGCTCCATGAACGCGGTGCCGGGATCGACCAGCAAGTCGACGCGCTCGCGCGCCAGCATCTTGCCGCGCGACGTATGGCGGTTGCGCGAGACCTCGCCGCCGCCGCCGGCGACCTGGCTCAGCTTCTCGCGCAAATCCGCGACGAGGGTGCGCATGGCCTCGGAATTGCGCGCAAAGTCCGACGAAGACGTATCGATGCTGGAATGGAGCGGCATGTTGATTCCAATCGCGTGAAGGTTTTAAGCCGTCTCGGCCATCAATTCGCGACCGATCAGCATACGTCGGACCTCCGAGGTGCCGGCGCCGATCTCGTAAAGCTTTGCATCGCGCCACAGGCGTCCGACCGGAAATTCGGAGGTGTAGCCGACCCCGCCAAGCGCCTGGATCGCCTCACCCGCCATCCACGTCGCTTTCTCGGCGGAATAGAGGATCGCAGCGGCGGCGTCCTTGCGCAAGCTGCGCGCGTGATCGGCGCGGTCGCAGGCACGCCCCACCGCATAGACATAGGCGCGCGTGGCCTGCCAGGTCGCGTACATGTCGGCGAGCTTGCCCTGCATGAGCTGGAAGTCGCCGATCGGCTGCCCGAACTGCTTGCGCTCGTGCATATAGGGCACCACCGCGTCCATGCAGGCCGCCATGATCCCGAGTGGTCCACCCGAGAGGACCGTACGCTCATAGTCGAGGCCGGACATCAGCACCTTGACGCCCTCGCCGACCTTGCCAAGCACGTTCTCCTCCGGCACCTCGCATTCGTCGAAGAACAGCGGATACGTGTTGGAGCCGCGCATGCCGAGCTTGTCGAGATGCTGGCCGTGGCTGAAGCCCTTCGTCCCCTTCTCGACCAGGAAGGCGGTCATGCCGCGCGGGCCCGCTTCCGGATCGGTCTTGGCATAGACCACCAGCACGTCGGCATCGCCGCCATTGGTGATCCACATCTTCGAGCCGTTGAGCACGTAGCGGTCGCCGCGTTTGTCGGCGCGCAGTTTCATCGAGACGACGTCTGAGCCGGCGCCGGGCTCGGACATCGCGAGCGCGCCGACATACTCGCCGGAGATCAACTTTGGCAGATAGCGCTCGCGCTGCGCATCATTGCCGTTGCGGCGGATCTGGTTGACGCAGAGATTTGAGTGGGCGCCATAGGAGAGGCCGACCGCGGCCGAGCCGCGCGAAATCTCCTCCATCGCGACGATATGGGCGAGATAGCCCATGTTGGAGCCGCCATATTGCTCCGGCGCGGTCATGCCGAGCAGGCCGAGGTCGCCAAGGCGCTTCCAGAGGTCCGCCGGGAATAGATTGGCCTTCTCGATATCGGCGGCACGCGGGGCGATCTCCGCCTCCACGAAGGCGCGCAGCGTGTCGCGCAGCATGCTGATGTCTTCGCCCAGATCGAAATCGATGCTCGGGATATTCAAGGCGATTCCTCCCTATTTTGGGGACCGAACCTAGCGGCATCCGGGCCCTTCTGCGGTCGAAAAGGTTGCATTTTCCGCCAAACTTGGCGAGGATTTTCCCAGAGGATTTTCCGATGCCTTTTCAAGTCGCAACCGCGATCCCGCGCCGTGCCGTGACCCCTGCCGCCTTCGTCCGCGGCGTCGTTGCCGCTTACGAACGCTACGGCCGCGATCCGACCGAGGCGCTGAGCCGGGGTCAGGTAACGCCGGGCCTTGTCAATTCTCCGGATGGGCGGGTCACGGCCGGCCAGTTCGAGGCGCTGGCGGGCCATGCCATGCGCGAACTCGATGACGAGGCGCTCGGCTGGTTCTCGCGGCGGCTGCCCTTTGGCACCTACGGCATGCTGTGCCGCGCCTCGATCACCGCCCCGACGCTGGAGGTCGCGCTCAAGCGCTGGTGCCGGCACCATCGTCTGCTCACCGAGGACGTGCTGCTCGATCTCGCCGTCGGCGAGGAGACCGCGGTCGTGTCCATCCGCGAACTGACCGACCTCGGACCTCTACGCGAATTCTGCCTGGTCACCCTGCTCCGCTATGTTCTCGGCTTCTCCTGCTGGGCGGTGGATTCGCAAATCGCGCTCCGCGCCGCGGAATTTCCGTACCCCGAGCCCGGCCACGTCTCGGTCTATCCGACCATCTTTTGCCGAAACATCCGCTTCGGTGCGGACCGCGCTTCCATCACCTTCGACAAGCATTACCTGTCGCTGCCGCTCACCCGGAGCGCGGCGGACCTCGACAACATGCTCAAGGGCGCGCTGCGGCTGACCGTACTGCCCTATCGGCGCGACCGGCTGCTGGTCGAGCGCGTTCGCCGCGTACTCCGCAATGCGCGCGGACGCAGTCTCGGCGCCGAGGATGTCGCAAGCGAGCTGGCACTCTCCACCCGCACCATGCATCGGCGCCTGCGCGATGAAGCGACCTCACTGCGGGATCTCAAGGAAGAGGCAAAATTCGAGCTCGCCAAGCAGGAGTTGATGCGCGGTCGCAGCCCGATCAAGCGGATCGCGGAGATCGCCGGCTTCCGCAACGAGAAGAGCTTTTCCCGCGCCTTCCGCACCTGGGCCGGCGCCTCACCGCGCGAGTTTCGCGGCAGGTATCGCTGACGCGCGTGCTGTCATGCTGTTGCGGCCTCCGAGATCCAACTCGGAGGCCGCAACATTTCCAAACCGGTCTCGATCAGTTCGAGTTGGTCTGCCCGCCCGGGCGCAGCTTGGTGCGCGAGTGCGTCTGCTTCGGCTGGAAGGCCAGCGCGTCGGTCGACGTCTTCGCGCCGCCGCTCTGTGAGCACGAGCCGCCGATGCCGCCGGCCGCGGCCCGGCAGGCCTCCATCGTCGGATAGCCGCAGCCATGCGCGGCCTGGGCACCATTGGTGATGCAGTAGTCTTCTGCCTGGGCAGCCGGCGCGGTCATCATGAGAAACGCAGATGCAAACAGCGTCGCAGCGGATGCGACGAACGTCTTCGAGATCGAGGTCATGTTGTCTTTTCCTGCTTCAGGGTCCCACAAAAGAGGCCTCGGCATGCGACGCAGGCTGAGGTTCACACCTCGCATGTAGGCCAGCACCAGGAACCGGCAATCACGCTTCGGCGCATTGCAGAACTTCGCAAATCACATGTCACAGTTAGGTGAGTTACTTATGTTTATATCCGCCTTATCCGAACCTGTATCCCGGTAAGGGAGTCACTCCCGCGCCTTCGGATGTTTGGATGTCGTTACGCGAGCTACGTTTTGGGACCCGTCGCCGCCGAACTATCCTGCCGCCGCGATCTCCTGCAATGGCAGCGGCACGTCCTTCGCCACGCCCAGCACCGGAAAGCTGCGGACGTTCTTCACGTTCGGCATCGCGGCGAAATGCAGGAGCTGCTGGCGCATGCTCTCGACGCTCGGCGCCACGCATTTGAGAAGATAGTCGGTGTCTCCCGAAATCCGCCAGCACTGCTGGATGCGCGGGATCGCGGCGATCGAGCTCTCGAATGCCGCCAGCACCGGCTGGGCTTGGCTGCCGAGCTGGATCGAGACGAACGACACCACCTCGTAGCCGAGCAGCCGCTCGTCGATAACGGCGCGCACCGCCCGGATCACGCCGCGGCTGAACAGCGATTTCAGCCGCCTCACGCAGTTGGGCCCGGACACCCCGACGCGCAGCGCCAGCTCGTTATTGCGAACCCGCCCGTCCTGCTGCAACTCGGAGAGTATTTTCAGATCGACGCCGTCGAGCTGGTCACGCCCCGCCATAGCCCACCTCGTCATGGTCGCATCATGCGAGACAGCGAAGCACGGGGCGGAATGGCTGCCAAGGCAGGACGATGGGAAGAACCGGCGTGGTTGGCCGAGCTTGTCCCGGCCAACCGCGGGCTTTTTACGTGGACGCTAACACGTGGATGCCCGGGACAAGCCCGGGCATGACGAGAGTTTCGTTGCCCGCCCTCAATGCGTCCACGGCTCGCCGCGGCGGAACGAGAAATTGTCCGCATAGGCGACCGGACGGCGCACCGATTCCTTTGGCTCGATCACCTGGTAGGCGATGCCCTTGCGCTCGCAATAGGCGACCGCCTCTTCCTTGCTGTGGAAGTGCAGCGTGATCTGCTGCTTCATGTCGCCGGAGGAGGTCCAGCCCATCAGCGGCTCGACCGCGCGCGGCTGCTCGGGCTCGTAGTCGAGCTGCCATTCCTTGGTCTTCGACCGGCCGGATTGCATCGCGTTCTTGGCGGGCTTGAAAATGCGTGCGGTCATGGACGGTCCGGGCCTCTTGTTCGTCTTTTCGTTCGATTTCGATGCGTCACGGTAGCAGTTGGTGGAAACCGCGGGCATAGTATAGAGACACCTTTAGGGAACTGATCGGTGATTCCGGCCCCCCGGGATGGCTCGCCGATGGGTATAATCATTATGCTGCATCGTGACAATTGCGTACCCGCCTTCCGCGCCGGGGTCTCGCCCGGTGGCCCTGCTTCGTTGACATCTACCTGTCCGTCCCCTCCGAAAGCTCCCGTCGCATGTCCTTCCTGAACATCAACGCCACGCTCCCCGAGAAGGGCCGTGACCTCAGGCTCGACCTGTTTCGCGGCATTGCGAACTGGGCGATCTTCCTCGACCATATCCCCGACAACGTGGTGAACTGGATCACCACCCGCAACTACGGCTTTTCCGACGCCGCGGATTTGTTCGTCTTCATCTCCGGCTACACCGCCTCCTTCGTCTATGCGCGGATGATGCTCGAGCGCGGCTTCCTCGTCGGTGCTACGAGGCTGACCAAGCGGGTCTGGCAGCTCTACGTCGCCCACATCATCCTGTTCGTGATCTACATCGCCTCGATCAGCTATCTGGCGCTGCGCTTCGGCGATTCCGAGATGATCAACGAGTTCAACGTCGCCGGCCTGGTGGACAACGCCACCGAGACGCTGCGCCAGGGCCTGTTCCTGCGCTTCAAGCCGCTCAATCTCGACGTGCTGCCGCTCTACATCGTGCTGATGGGGCTGTTTCCGCCCGTGCTCTGGTTCATGCTGCGCAAGCCGGACCTGACGATGGCATTGTCCATCGTGCTGTGGCTGACCGCGCGCCATTTCGGCCTGAACCTGAACGCCTATCCGGCCGGACAGTGGTACTTCAACCCGTATTGCTGGCAGGTGCTGTTCGTGTTCGGCGCCTGGTGCGCCATGGGCGGCGCGCGGCGCTCGATGACGCTGATCAACGCACCGGTCACGCTGTGGCTCTGTCTTGGTTACATGCTGTTTGCGCTGGTCATGACCATGGCCGGCCGCTTCCCGACCCTCGGCGGCATGTTCCCGGAATGGCTGTTCTCGGCGTTCAACCCGAACGACAAGACCAACCTCGCGCCCTACCGCTTTATCCACTTCGTCGTGATCGTGATCCTGGTGATCCGCTTCGTGCCCAAGGACTGGCCGGGCCTGGAATGGAAAGGGTTCGACCCCATCATCGTGTGCGGCCAGCAGTCGCTCGCCGTGTTCTGCGTCGGCGTGTTCCTGTCCTTCGTCGGTCATTTCGAGCTGTCGATGAGCTCGGGCTCGCTGTTCGCGCAGATCTTCGTCAGCGTCGCCGGGATCGCGATCATGACGACGGTGGCCTATTATATCTCCTGGTCGAAGAAGCAGGACAAGCCGCTGAAGCCGCCGCCGCCCAAGACTGCGGCCGCAAAGGCCGCTTGAACGGGCAGCTCCGATCCCGCCGGACGACAGCGCCGCCGCTTCAGGCCGCCGCTTCGCTGTCGTACTCGGTAAACTTCTTGTAGATCCAGTCACGGCCGTCGTGGCGGCGCCAGACCTTGCCGTAAACGAGCTGCCCGTTGATCGAGCGGCGCGGCACGAACACGGTCCAGAGGTGCCAGATCTCGGTCCAGCTCGCCTGCGGACCGACGGTTCGGACGTTGCGATCGAGAGACATGATACAGAACTCACAGGATACGAGCGCTGCGACGAACTGTGATGTCGTGTGAGCACGAATTTCAGGCAGACCGTCGCAAGCCGAACCGATCTGATAACAGTCGCGAAGGCGCCCGCAACAACCGCTCGCTCTTAACCTAACCGATCAACCTTACCTCCTGTGAGCCCGTGGCGAGACCGGTTGAAAGCGGCCGCCGATTTTCCTAGACTGTGTGCGATTTGAGAATGAGCGCGTCGTTTTGAGGACGCGCGTTGATTTCCAGGCTGACGCGAATTTTTGAAAACGATTGATGGGCGGGGGCCACCACGATGAATTTGCAATGTGCATGTCTGCGCTTGGCGCTGCATTCGACGCCGCCTGCTCTGCCCGCGAAGACGCCGGAGCAGGAGCCGCGGAAGGTCGCCAACGACAATCAGCTGGCCTGGCCATTCCTGCCGTTTCCGTTCGGCTGGTACGCGACGAACTGATGGTTGGAAAAGCGTAACGCCGCGCAAGCGGAATATCATCGCTTGGCGGCGTCCGCTAGGCATTGGGCGCTGAAATCCCCAACACCAATATGTCTAGGACGACGCCTAAAGGTTCGACAAAGTTTTACGCATTCCGCGCCGCCCGACCCGCCCCAATGCCTTGAAATGTCGCGCGGAAAGTCGCGTTGCGCGGGGAATGAGCGCCGAGGGTTAGGAAGGCTTTGGCGGCTGCGGGCATCGGCATCGAACGCGCGCCATGCACGGCTGGAGCTGCGCTCGCCTGGCGCCTCGCCGATTGGCTATTGTTCTGAGGCGCGGGTCTGGCCCACCTCGGACTGGTCGGGGCAGCTGGATTCGAACCAACGACCTGCAGTACCCAAAGCAGGCGTAAGTGGTGGAAAAGGCGGCCATAGGCGGCCACCCCGCTCAATATCTCCTTGCAACTAGTCGATTTTACTCACATACCTGCAGTCAGCGCGGCCAGGTCGGGCCACGTGCGGCCACCCCGCATCTTCCCATGATCTTCCCAGGCGGAGGCTTTGGAATGAAGCTGACAGCAAAGACGATCGTCACTGCCAAGCTCGCGCCCGGCGACACCGACAAGATTTTCTTCGACGACGACTTGCCCGGCTTTGGACTGCGCGTTCGCGCTGGCGGCTCCCGCTCCTGGGTGTTCCAGTACATGCTCGGGGACAAGCAGCGCCGCATGTCGCTCGGCCCAGCCTCCCCCGAAAGCTTCAAATCATCCAAGGGGAAGGACGGCGCCCCCAACCTCGGTATCCGCGAGCGCGTGATGCAGCTGTCTCTCGACGTCCGGCACGGCAAGGATCCGCAGGCCGAGAAGGTCGAGAGCCGGTCGCGGGCCAGCGACACGTTCGAGGCGATAGCGGCCGACTACCTGAAGGCCAAGAAGGCGGAGACTCGTCCCGGAACCTATCAGGAGACCGAGCGGCACATTCTGAAGCACTCCCGCACGCTCAACGGGCTCCAGGTCGCGAAGATCAAGCGCCGGGACATCGCCACCCTGCTCGGCACCATCAGAGCCAACAGCGGACCGGTCGCATCGAACCGCGTCCGTTCGACCCTTTCGGACTTTTTCGCTTGGTCCATCGGCGAGGGCATCGCTGAGACGAACCCGGTCATTGGGACCAACAAGACGGAGGAGATCAGCCGGGAGCGCGTGCTGAAGGACTTCGAGCTTCGACTGATTTGGCGTCACGCCGGCGACGATGATCACGGCACAATCCTCAAGCTGATGATGCTCACCGGACAGCGGGCCGACGAGATAGCCAACCTCGGCCGCTCCGAAATCGCCAAGGTCGAGGTGCCGCGGAAGCGGAGCGATGATGGAGCCAGCGAGTTGCCGGCTTTCGAGATCGACGCGATCGACCTGCCGGGCGAGCGCACCAAAAATAAACGCCCGCACATCGTCCCGCTGGCGGCCGCGGCAAAGGCCCTGCTCGAGGCCAAGCCCGCGCGTGCGAACGACGACGGCTCGCTGCGCGAGTTCGTATTCGGCATCGGGCAGCGGGGCTTCTCCGGCTGGTCGCGGTGCAAGGAACGTCTCGACGAGCGGATCGCGAAAGACCTGGGCCGGCCGCTGGAGCACTGGCGGCCGCACGACTTGCGTCGGACCATGTCGACGAAGATGAACGACGAACTCGACGTGCTCCCTCATGTGGTCGAGGCTGTCTTAAACCACGTGTCGAGCCTGCACAGCGGCAAAAAGGGCGTGGCTGGCACCTACAACCGCGCCCTGTACCTGCGGGAGCGGGTGGTCGCGCTGCGTCGCTGGGCTGATCACCTCGCCCGCATCGTCACCGAGCAGCCTGCGGAGGCCGCGGCATGAGCGAGCGCTGGCTGACCTACGAGCAAGCGAGAGAGTTTGTCAGGGTGCGGCTTTCGGCGACCATCGGCCACTCCCAAAAGATACTGGCCGACGCCAGCGCATCTCGCGAGGTTCGGTTCAACAACCCCGCCGACCCGGTGCTGCTGATGGCCGACGACGGCATCGTCGGGATGTCCATGCGCCCGGGCGCACAGCATGTCTATGGGATCGATGCGGCAGGCAAGCCGGTCACGAAGCGAACGTCGCAGGATCCTATGGGGCTCGTGTCCATCAGCGAGGACGATCTGCTCGACTGGCTCAACCGAAACCATGAAGTATCGGCCGTGCCCGTGGACGTACCAAAAGCAAAAGGCGGTCGACGCCCTAAGGCTGATTGGGATGCTGTTGACCTTGCGTTGCGCGAAGAAATCGGCAGGCGTGGTCGACCGACGGAAGACAATGACGATCCAGCTTGGCGCCGGCAGGCAGACGTTGAGCGCTGGGTCGCCGAGCTGCTCGATCATCGCAAAGAGCCGATCGGAGAGTCGCGCCTTCGTGAGCAAGTGAGTCGCCTACTCAAAACGATCGAGGCCGGAAACTGATTACCGGCCTTTTCCGGCCCTTACCGTCCGACTGCTGACGGCCAACGAGGCACAAGCGCGTCCATCCTAACCAGATGGAGACCGCGCTGATGCGCAAGCTCACCGACGACGAAATCGCAATTCTTCAGCGTACCGAGCAGTTGCCGGACAGCGCCGCCGTTCCGCTGAAAATCTGCGCGCTGATGAGCGGAGTGTCGGAGCGCACATGGCGCCGTGATCCGCCGGCGCCGACCTTCAATCTCAGTGCCGGCAAGAAGGGCGCCAACCTCGGCGCCGTGCGCCGGCTGTGCCGCGGCGAAGCCGCATCTTCCGCCGCCTAAATCCGAAACCGGCCGGCCTGGCTACCACCCCAGGACCGGCCGAAACCATTTCGAGCAACACCATGGCCATACAGCACAGTGGAAACGCGCGTCAACGCCTGTCGAACGACGAGCCGATCGAGATCGCAAAACTCTGGAAGTCGCCGCGCAATCGAAAGCAAACCATTGTAATTGCGATCAAGCAGTACGAGGGCCACCCATTCCTCGACTGTCGGATATTCGACACCAATGCTCAAGGGCAGAGCGTCCCCACCCAGCGCGGTGTGACTGTCGGCATGGCCCAGCTTTGCGAATTCGCGGCTGGTGTCGACAAGGCCGTCGAAAAAGCGCGCGAAATTGGCGTCCTCAAAACCGGGGGCGATCGATGAACGCACCTGTAAAGATCCTGGACGGACAGGCGCTGGAAGACGCGGTTGGACTGCTCGAGACACGCGCGCTGATCCGGGCCTACCTCGAATATGAGCACGGGTACGAGCACCTCGCCGACGCGATTGATCCGCTCCAGGAGTCGGCTGAAGCTTCCGGGCTGGTCGCTGCAATCGGTCAAGATCGCGTGCAGCAGATCATCGCAAAGCCTTTCGCGCGGTTCCGCGACATCGTGGCCGCAGAGATCGCGGCCGAGATGACCGAGCTCGAGCCGGACCTCCCTTCCGACTACGCTCTTTGCCTCGTTCGCGAATGGGAGCTTGCCGATCATCGCGACCGGCACCGCTGGACTGGTGACGATGAAGCCATCGCCGCAGGTCGTTGCGACCGAAAAGGCGCCTTACTGCACGCCTGCGTCGACGATCAATGCCTTCCTGTACGTGCTCCGGTCCGGCGACGTCGAGTACCTCTCCACCTGGCTGGCTTTGCACCCCGCCGACGCCCCTCACCTTCTCCGCATCTACGAGGGCCAGAATGCAAATCGCGCATGACAAGGTTCTGCAGGCCTTCGCCAAAGTCACTCCCCAGCATGAGGAGCCGCCGCCGCATGACACCTATCCCGAGGCTGCCGACGGGGAGCCGATCGTTGCCGATCCGGCAACGCCGATGACACCGGCAGGCCTTGGCGAATGGGATGCCGGCGATCGCTGCGGCGTCCCGCCTCCACGGGAATGGCTGCTCGGCAATCAGTTCTGCCGCAACTTCCTGTCCGGACTGCTCGCGCCAGGCGCGACCGGCAAGACGGCCGTGCGTACGCTCCAGTATCTCGCGCTCGCCACCGGGCGGCCTCTGACAGGCCAGCACGTGTTTAAACGCTCCAGAGTGCTCCTGTTGAGCCTGGAGGACGACGACAGCGAGCTCCAGCGCCGGCTCGCCGCGGCGCGCATGCATCATGACATCTCGCCCGACGATTTGAGGGGGTGGTTATTCTGCGCCACCCCGAAGGGCATCCGGTTTGCCGACATGAAGGACGGCGGCATGGTGCGAGGGCCGCTCGAGGCCATGCTGCGCCAGGTTATCGCCGAGCGGCAGATCGACCTCGTCGGGCTGGATCCCTTCGTCAAGCTCCACGGTATGGACGAGAACAGCAACACCGCCATCAACTTCGTGAGCGAATTGCTCGTCAAACTCGCGATCGACATGAACATCGCCGTCGACGTGCCGCACCACACGAAGAAGGGGTTGCAGACCGCAGGTGATGCCGATGCAGGCCGCGGCGCCAGCGCGGCCCGGGACGCCGGCCGCCTGATGTACACGCTCACACGAATGGCCGACAGCGAGGGCGAGACGTTCGGCATCCGGGCCGAGGAGCGCCGCCTCTACGTCCGGCTGGACAGCAGCAAGGTCAACATTGCCCCTCCCTCGGGCGAGGCCACATGGTTCAAGCTGATCGGCGTCCGCCTCGACAACGGGACGCCCGACTATCCACAGGGCGACGAGGTGCAGACCGTCGTGCCGTGGAGCCCACCGAAGACCTGGGACGGCATCAGCAGCGCCCAGCTGAACGCCGCGCTCGACGAGCTCGCCGCCGGCATGCCGAACGGCCAGCGCTATTCCGACGCATCCAAGGCCGCCGATCGCGCCGCCTGGCAGGCCGTGCAGCGCCATTGCCAGGACCGCACGGAGCCGCAGTGCCGCGACATCGTCAGGACGTGGGTTAAAAACGGCGTGCTGATCCGGGAGGACTACGACGACCCGATCACCCGCAAGCCGCTCAAGGGTCTCCGCGTCTGCGACGGAAAGCGTCCCTCCTGATGTGCTCCATTGACCCGAAATCGATAGCGCAGCAATGGAGCGGTCCGGACTGCTCCGTTATTGATTTTTCCCTAGGGCAAGGCATAGCGCAAAAGCGCGCGCTATTGCCTAGTGCTGGCACAGCGCATCAATGGCGCAAACCCAGCCTCGCGACTATCCCGCCTCACCCGCTTTGCGCCACCGGCGCTCTGCCTTCGGCGACGCTTGGAGGCGCACGCTGGGCAATGCCGGAGATCGCCGCGGAGGACATCTCACGCGCGGGTGCCAACTCAGTCTTTCACTCTGTTGAAGCAGACCACGTGCGCGAGGAAGGAAGCCCGGAAAGACCTCGTTTCGATCAACAGTGTGATAACCGCCGAGCGAACACTGCAACTCGCTGTTTCGGACTCAAGCCGCTGATCGCTCGACGCAAATGCCAGGTCGCTGAAGTCACCCGGGGTTAATAACGTTACTATACGACCAGCAGTCTCGTGTACTGCCTGTCGATAATCGCATTTCCTCGTGTTTCCATGTGGTTGATCGTGATACAAAGCCGATGCAAATCACTTTGGGAATGTCATGGGAAGATGGCAGGCTATCGATCGGCAAACCATTGCGCGCGCGCGAGGCAGCCGGCATCTCGACTGTCAGATGCTCATGGCTTGGCCTGAAAAGACCCGGCACCCCCCCGGGTACCCCAGACTTTCAGCGCGAGCGCTGAATTTCATGTCCTCTCTCTCTTTCGCGGTCCTCTCCGGAAAAACTGTTGCTGAAGCGTCACTAAAAATTTTGGCGGCGCCTTCGGAAAAAATCGGCCGGCCATCGAGCGAGTGCGGCCGCTGACATGACCTCGCGCCTGATCACGGACTACCCCGCTCTCATCCAGGCGCTTCGCGATCGCAGGGACGAACTCGATCTGTCGCACGAATTGATCGGGGAAATCGGTGGATTGCAGTCTGGCTACACGAGCAAGCTGCTCGCGCCCACCCCGATCAAGAACCTGGGGCCCATGTCGCTGGGCGCCATGCTCGGGGCACTCGGTGTCGCGCTGGTGATGGTTGAGGATACGGACGCCGTCGCTCGCGTGAAGGAGCGTTGGACCAAGCGAAAGCGGGCGCCATCGGTTCGGTGCGTTGCTGGCGACTGCGCCGAGACGCAATGTAGCGCAACGAAATTGGAGAAGCATGATGAAGCACCTGGACGAGCAGATTGTGCTGCGGATGCAGGCGGACGACCGGCGCGCGCTGGAACGGCTAGCGGAAGCGCAACACCGGACGCTGGCGAATTACGTGCGCTGCCTGGTCAAGGATCACCTCGAACTGGCGAAGCAGCAGCCCAATGCAATGGTGGCGTAGCATGATCCTGTCGCAGCAGCCGCCCTCCTCGCCACCGGCACCGCCGCCGATCCCTTCAACCGCCTCCCTCGCGTCCGGCGTGCTCGAACAACGTCCCGCCATGGAAAGCGCTGGAAGCGAAAGCCATGACCGAGAGCCGGCCCCTTCTGCGACTGCCGAGGCGCCCGCGGCTTCCCTCAAGCCGCCCTCACCGACCACGACGGCGGTTCGAGCTCACCGGCGAACTCTCGAGCTTGAGCGCGATGCGTTGCGGATCGGGGCGGCCGAACTTGCGCTGGCTTCAGCCAAGGGCGACCTCACCGCGAAGGAAGCCTTGGCGGCGATCCCCGCAAGATGTGCGGCGCTGACGTTCGAAATCGATTTGAACCACGAGGCCTTCGAACTGGCGCAGGCTGAAGATGCCGCTGCAGAGGTGGCATGGCGCACCGCCATACAGACGTTGCCGGTCGACGAGATCATTGCCGGGATCAATCGGGACGAATGCTGCCACCGCTGCACGCCGGGCGTCGCAGGCGGCTGCGTCCTTGCGGCTGCGTCGCCCCACGCCGGCGCCGCCTGTTACCACCCGGAGAGGGAAACCTTCCCGAGCGATGAGCAGGGCCGGCGCGTCTTTCTGTTCCGGGACCACCCGCGGGCCGCCGAAGTGTTTTACCGAGCCTGCGACAAGCTCAAAATCAGAGGGAAATTCGCATGACGGAATCAACCACACCTCCGGCAACCGCAATCGAAGCGCGCGTGGCGCTCAATGAGCGGATCGCGGACGGAGCATGGGGGCAGCGCCTGCTTCACGGCGATGCAGCCGCCGCGAAGGAGCTGCGCGAACTCACCACCAAGGTTGCCACCGGCGGCGACGACGTCGTGGCAGCGGTCATGAACGGCACGGTCCCGCGGCATGATCGCGACATCATGGCTCAGCCCGCCGACATCCGCGAAATGTCTGGCGTGGTCGACGTATTCCGATCGATGGGGATCCGGGAGGAGATCACCGCTAACTTTCTGAGGGGCGAGAAAGTTACGCCCGCCGAATACCAGGCGGTCGTCAACTGGCGGCGCGCGGCCATGAACGACCCGACGTTCGTGAAGGCGTTTTTATCGAACGAACAGGAAGCGGTGAAAAAAATGACGATTGCAAACTCTGTCATTGTCGGTGGCGTGAAGGTCGAGGCGGCCTGAACAGCCTAAATGCTCCGGCGTCACCGGCCCCCGCAAAGGGCAAGGCTGGTTCGGAAGGTAACGGCCCCCGCGAGGGCAAGGTCGAATTGGAATGAAAAATCGCAACAGGAGCAACGATCATGCCATTGGGATTTCCAGCGCAAGTAGGGCTCGCCGCCTACCAGGCGGTTTGCAGTTCTTCCGAGGGCACCCGGCAGGGCGATGTAGGTGTGGCGCTCGCCGCTTTTGCCGCCGGGGGCACGCAAGCCACATACGATGCCGCGATAAAGGCTAGCGACATCGCACACCATCGTCGCGTAGCGGCTGCCGCTGCCGCGAACGGTATTAGCAATGCTGGACCTTCGCATGCGTTGCGCAATTTGGGCACCGGCGGCACATGACGGCAGAGCGTACCAAACGACCGCGGTCGCGGCCGCCGGTGTCGACGTGAAATGTGAGCTCCAGGGCAGGTCGATCGCTCTTCATCCAGGCTTGAGCCGGTGCCTGGGGAGACTACCGGTTCGTATTTCGATGGCAGGGCATGAGCAGCACAGAAGCCGCAATCGTTGGTTTGAAGCGCGAGATCAAGACGGTCCGCGCGACGGCTCGCGACTTGAAGGATCAGAACGCGCGCTGGCAAAAAGTTTGCTGCACGCTCCGCGGCCTGGCCGGTCTCAATGATGCGCAATTCCGCAATCTGCTTGGGGCGGAAAATCTTCCTGTTGAGTAGGTAGCGCGCACCACAAGCGCGTTTCGGATTGGGCTTTCCGTAACGAGCCCCGCCTTGGACAACGGCGTGAACGTCTCTCAGCGGCCTCCCTGTTTGGAGCCGATCTCGACGAGAGACCGCTCCAATGTTCACACGCTCCTCGCGACAGCTTCTAGCCGCAGCGTTCCTTCTCGCCGCGTTGCCATCTCTCGCTGGCGCTCAAACCTTCCCGACGGTCCCGCAGAATACCGTGATAGGCCGCACCGGATTCGGCAGCGGGCCCGCGTCAGCGATTCCGTTTTCGACGATCACGGCCAATTTCTGCAACACCTTCACGCTGACGGTGAAGGGCTGCGTGCCGCCGCCGATGACATCGAGCGGCCGATATCTCGGCGACGACATCGCATGGCATGCCCAGCCCACGCAGCAGGTTATTGCCGGCGCCGGCGTGACGCTGAACGGCACGTGCACTGGCGGCGCGCTCAACTGCACCGTCAACGCCACCTCCGCAACACAATACGTCCTTCCTTCGCGCGCGGCCGCCGCCGCAGCAGATTTGTCGGCACTCTCAGCAATCCAAACGCTGGGCTACACGACCCCCGGTGATGGCGGCGGCGCCACCTTCAAGAACGTGGGGTCATCCACCCCTTTCAAGGACAGCTACATCACAGGCGCGACCACTGCTGGCGGCTCTGGCTACACCAACGGCTCGTACCTTGGCGTTCGTATGACCGGCGGCACCGGACTAGGCTGTATGGCCAAGGTCACCGTTGCCGGTGGCGTGATCACGGTCATCAACATTTCAGGTATGTTCTGCAACGGCTATGCGGCTGGAGACGTCCTCACCCCCTTTGTCTCGGATGTGGGTGGGACGGGCTCAAACGCATCCTATACCGTTACCACCGTTTCAACTGCCCTCGGCTCCTTCACCGACGCGCTTGGCAATCGCTGGCAGATCACCGTTGACGCCGGCGGCTTCCCCAACGCGCGCCAGTTCGGAATGAAGGGCGACTGGAACGGCACGGATGGCGCGGCCACAAACGATTTGGCCGGGTTCAAATCCGCAATGGCCTTCATGTCCACCGCTTATGGGTCGGCGAGCGCTTACGTCAATGGCGGTGTCATCATCTTCCCTAAAGGCGCCTACTACTTCTGCGCATCTCCTGCGCAATTCGCCACTCTCCAAATTCCAAATGGCGTCATCATCAAGGGCGCTGGCGTGGTCGGTGGCACTACGTTCAAACAATGCACCGCAGCAGATTCTGCTGAGCATTTCGTTTCTCTGTGCGACCCAAATGTTCAATTCGGACAGTTCGGCTGCAAGGCCGAAGACCTGGCTTTGGTGATGACCGGGGCATCCAACAGCCTCATTGCTGCGATCTACTCGAACAGCGGCCAACAATTTCCGCTCGTGAACAACGTCTATATCCAGACGAACACGCGAGGCTGCATCTTCTATGAAATTGGAAAAGGTGGTGCATCCAACGCCATCTTCGAAAATGTGGACTGTGAGCAGTCTGATGCGGCTACCAATCCAGGCTTCTACGGAAACAGTTCCGGCACCCAGATCGTGCTGCGCAATTGGGTGTTCGGCTGCGCTCCCAGCAACTGCGGTGTCGCCAACTATGCGATCAACATGGTCGGCGGCAACTTCGTCGTGGAAAACTTCCATATCGAACAGCACCAAAACGGGATCAATGTCGCAACGACCGCGACTTCGCACCTGTCGACCATCAAGAACGGAACGATCGTAAGCGGCTGTGTCAACGGCATCACGCTTCAACCGACAAATCCGAACAACACGACGCTGGTGGAGAACATCGAAAGTAGCTGCTCGACCGCAACGGTATTGAACGGTCATGGTGCGGGCAGCAACGTCACCGGCCACATCATGGCCCAGCGGGTATTCAACCCATGAAGAGGCTCATTATAGTCGCGCTGCTCGCTTTGACCGGCTCGGCGCAAGCCGCGGAGACCGTGATCTATCCGCAGATCCCGCGTGACCGGAAATGTGCGGCAATCATCGATGAGGGCGGCGGAAACGTCACCGTGCTCATTCGCTGCAAAGGGTATCTCGATTGGATGGTCTATAGCGGGCTCATTGAGGCGGCCGAGGTGCATACATCTCGGCCAGCTTTTCGGGCCCGGGATATTCGCCTTTCCAAAGCTGAGGAAACGGTGGCCGGTTCAAGATCGCTGGTTCGAGTGCTGCAATTTCAGCGGAGATGAAGTCTGTCTCAAGCTTGATCCTACCATAGAGCGCTACTCCTCCCTGGAAGGCGACCTCTTTGGACTCGGTCCACGCCACTCGATCAAATGGTCGTCTGGTTCCAAGCAAGGCGTTTCTTACTTCATTTACGGCTCGCAGAGTGTTGTCGACAAAATAGACTGTCAGGCTTTGCGCATTCTCGTCTCCCCACAAAGTTCGCCGAGCCGAATTTAGGACTCCGGCGCTTTGTTCGAGACGATCAAAGACGGCTTGCTTACCTTCGTTGGCGCCGAGGCCGGAGAGCGATAGCCCGGCTTCCATAGCATCGAGATTTGCGGTTACGTTCTCGATCAGCATTTTCATGTCCATAAGTTCGGCTGCACGCTGTCGCAGACGCTCGTAGTGGGCAAAGTTGTTCTGCCGGACCAATTCAGAAAGTTGGCGTTGCATAGGCAGAATCGTTCGATATGCGGCTATGCCAGCAACGATCGCTGCGAGAAGCGATACGGCAGCTCCTAAGGCATTTCCGGCAAATCCTATCCAAGCGTCTGGATTGGCGGCGTTGCTTGCGTGCCAAATTGGCCCCGCGATCCCGAGCCACATCGCCGTTGCAAGTATCCACAGGATGGCGACGGTCGTCGCGACGCCTGGCCAATGTCTCTCGTTCATGGAGCTCTTCCCACCTTCGATCACAACGTCAGACTTCGACCGGAGGGGGAGCGCAATGATCGGCGCCAGTGGATTGACAGTCATTCGCTCGCGTAACCGCTTCCCGGAAGCCGACCCGACCTGTCGTTGATGTCAATCCGTCACGTAAGACTTCCCTTCGGCAACCGTCTTTTCCATATAAGCGAGAACAGCTTTCGCAATCGCCTGGGCGTTGTTTTCTGTCCATGGTTTGCCGAGATGTGTTTTCGGCGGTGGATACACGCGCCCGCGGTTCTTTACGTCATGCAGAGCGGCATCAGCGGGCTTGAACTCGACCTTGGCATTCTCAGTTCTAAGATGCTCGATCGAACCATTGGCAATTCGAAGCTCGTTCACCGTGACTGGATTACCTGATCCGTCGTTGCTCACCTTGAGACTCCCTCCAACCGGAGCTGCAATCTTCTCAAGGCCATGTTCATCTGCGTGCCTCGCTTGCTGAATGTAGGCCAGCAATTCGTCCTCGCGGCGCTCTTTCGTGATTTTGCCGAACCAAGCCGAGCTCTTACCTTCGCTCGCCGCTGCAAGCTTCGAGAACACTCGCTGCGAGCCGATCAAGAAGTCGGACCACAACGTCTCCATTTGCGAGGGGTCGACAACCTTGTCCATCTTTCCCGCAAGGTCTCGGCATCGATCAAGCGACTCCGCTGCGGCTTCGAAATTCTTCTTCTTCATGCTCAGCCTCCCGAGGGGAGGATTCCGCAACCGGAGGGCGAGCGCAAGGGCGACCGCGCTGCACCAAGCGGTGGATTGACACCGTTGATCCTTTGACCCGCCGCGACTCAGGTTTCAAGCCTGAAGGTTCGGTGTTTCTTCCGAACTAAATCCCGTGGTGACAACCAACGCTTCCATCATGAGGCGGTTACCGGCCTCTGTTATCTGGACCCAATCCCGCATAGCTCCGGTCGTCGACTGGGCCGTGAACCGAGTGATGAGCCCATACGCCGCAAGTTGAACGATAATCTGGTCGGCACAGACCGAGTTTATGATAGGCGAACGTCCTCGCGTGCTTCCACTTGCATTGAGGTACTTTTGGAAATGAGAGATCGCCGCAGTCGGCGTCTGTGCAACGGCGAGTTTAGGGGCAATTCCCACGAAAATTTTGGACCAGGGCAGAGAGATTGATGACTCGTTTCGCCGTCCATAACGCGCATCAAAATATGAGTACTTGATCAGGTACGCTGCATCTAACGGGGCTATATTTTCCAGCTTGGGCTCAAGTTGAGCTTTTAGGCGCTCGTTCATGCTTTCGAGTGCCTCGTTTCGTATCCGCAATTCATTGATCTGCGCGAGAACGTCTTCATTAGCTTGGACGGAGGCTCTGACCCATCCTTCACCCGGAAATTCCTCGAACGCGACGACGAGCGATTTCATCACGGCTTTGCTTAACGAATTTCGATCGGTCCAGAGGCGAACAAGCCGTCCATTCATCACGTCGGCTTTGAAGCTCTCAAGCTTGGCTACGGTGCGGCTATCTGTATCCACATGTTTGGCTGGCAAACTGGCGAGTACGGCCGAATCTAGGACGAACGCGATGACGATTTTTCCGCTCTCAACAGCGTAACGATATTCCTTCTCGGTAAAGCTCATCCCATCGGCTGCTAGCGAGCCGTACCGCCCCGCAACGATCAGCACGTAATAGTCACACTGGTCGATGACCTTCTTAATGTACTTGAATTGCTCAACATCGATTGCTGGGAAGCCCTCCATCCCAGCCGGAATATGGCCAAGATCAATGATGGCCTCGATCACTTCGCGACGCTCATCGATCAAGTCAGAATAGGTCGAAGAAACGAAAACCTGGTACTTCTTGGATTGCATTGCGTCGGCCCCTCGCTTCACCCTTACCGGAACACGAAGGCGCGCGAAAGCATTCCCAAAGGGGGATAGACAAAATTCACCAAATCATGGTGGACTGGCAGTTGGGTTTGATCACCCGGACCGAGAATAGAGCCGCATTCCCTGGCAGGAATTTGCCCTGACGCCTGGCAGCGTTGGGCGGCGGCTGACGAGCCTTTTGGGCTCTTAACGGACGCGCTTGGCGGCGCGGCTCCGAACCCGACCATATTGGCCGGGGGCGAGCGTGCTGTCCAGAGGGGCAACCCTTAAAAGCGTCTCGACCAGTCTTCTCGGCTGGTGATCAACCCCCGGCTGCCGGTCTGTCACCGGCGACGGCTTTGATCGGCCGAACCGAGAGACCATTATGAAACCCACCCTAGAACGGCCAGCGGACTCCGCTGGTGAGCTTTGCCGTCGGACCGGCTGCAACGTCATCCAGTTGTCCGCCCGCCGTCCACCGCGCGCGCTGCCTCCTCAGAACGTGTCCGAAGTCGAACTGACGCCGGGGGAGATACGAAGGCAATTGCGCCTGCAGCAAGAGCCGCAAACCGAAACCGGCAGGAATGCGAAGCTGCGCCTTCAGCGCCGTGAGGCATGGTGGCAAGCCGAGCGGCAGGTCGAATACTGGAAGGCGTGCATGAAAATGCATAGTGCCATCTACTCCGTTCAACGGGCAGAATTGCCCGAGGGCGCAAACCACCAAAAGGCCGAGCACCGGCATTGGCATCCGATTGTCGAGAGTTACCGAGCAGCAATCGCCAGGCTGCTCTTGACCCCCGCTCACAGGTCCTCGGACATCACATGGAAGCAAAAGGCGCTGGCGGCCGGAGAGCACAAGTACACCGGTCTCACATCCGAGCACATTGAGTTGGCTATCTCTCAGGATCGAGCGTTTCTGGCGTCGCATCCGGTGCGCCGGGTGCGCGAGGAGCGCGAAGCATGAAGCGCCGGCGCAAGATCCACCGAAAGCGCGACCGGCAGCGGCTGATGACGCATCGCCGGCGCCTGAGAGGGTGACCTGCGACTCTGCTAACCCGATCCTGTGATCGGTGCCCGCCGATGCCAATATCTCAGTCTCAACTCCCCGCCGGCTCCCAGGTCGGCGGGCTTCTTTTCTTCACGCTCCATTGCGAAGGTTAGAAGCTCTGGAGCTTCATCCAAAGCGACAGGTTAGCCTTTGGGACTTCCCAGAAGTGGTTGACAGACTTGGGCACCGGTTTGACAAACCTTGCTCTCTCGTCTTTCTGCGAGCGCGCCGACGCCGTTAGCAAGGCCCTGTAGCAAGACCACGATCGCCGTCGCAACGGCAGCGAGCTTGTTTAGGCGCGCTCCCTCCGCCATCGTCCCTACAAGATCGATCGGCTTGCCCATCTTTATTGACCAGGGATGTTTCATGCCCAGCAAATACCCGCCCAGAGCCTTCGGGTCGCCCTCGCACACCGCTACTTTGGATGCCCAATACCAAAGGAGTGCCGATAAAAATCCAACCGGCACTGAAAGCCAAGTGAGAACTGTTTGCGCGATCATCATCGGTCTCAAATTCCTAAATTGAGCTTGCGCGGGTGCTGCGCGTCTGGGTCGGGGAAAAGCAGATCGACGGTTCACAATGGCGGGCCTTACCGTTTCCCGCGCAGCCCCGTGTTGCGCTTATGCTCGCACCATTATGGCTGTGTTGCCAACTTTGCTAGGTTTGACAGCGCGGGGATATTTAAAGACTCGAATTGCCATCGGGGCAAGGGCTGCGCTCCATCATTCTTGAATCCCTCTACCATGGTCTCCAACGGACGCTTGTCTGCGATCCCCAGCACGGGACAAAACTGGTTGAAGTAAGCGGTCGATTCCGATCGCGCAAAAGGCTCGAAGGGGGGCCGAAAGCGGAAGGTCGTGTAGAGTAGAGTGTCGGGAAACCACCGAGCACCCTCTATGGATGCTCGCAGGAAGAGTACGAAGTCAGCTAGCATCACATCAGCGAACCTAATCATACTGATGACGTGGCTCCGCTCCTCCAGGAGATCAGCCCGTAGCGATAACCGACGCAGTTCCTGTTCTTTGGCTGCAAGGCTGCGCATGTAGCGCCGAATGATCTGGAAATTTTTCATCGGCTCGTCTCGGCGATCATCAGGAACGTAGAAGCGCTGCCCAATGAAATTCGAGGCGTCAGCGAACCGCTCATACTTCAGCAACGCTGCGAGCGTATACAAGAACAGCTCGTGCACGATGAAGAGATAGTTGTCGAAATCCCACTCCCGCCAAGAATGCACGTCTTCCGGTTTGTCCATGAGTGGGATGATGCGCTCGAAGAAACGTTGTAACGTCCTGATCAGATCCGGATCTGACTTGGGTGCCGCGGACGCAATGAACTCGATGTATTCATTGCGATACGGCAGGAATCGCTCGATATTGTCGAGAACGGCCTGCGGAAAAACATCCGGAGCACCCGGTGCCAACTTGAAGTCGGCCTTCAACACGTCGACCAGCGTGTCTAGGTAGCTGTTCATGGAGGCGGATGGATTGGCTACTGATCGGCGGATGATTTCAATCGACTGCCGCGCCTTGGATCGCGTTGGACTGGAAGAGCTGTCCTCCGCCAGAAAAGCAGGCATCTCCCCGAGCGATGGCTTCACGTACAGCGGTTTGTCGTAGATCCAACGGAGCAGTTGCTCGAAGTTTGTCCCGTAGAGTTCCGGCGTCATTTCAATGTAGAGACGCGATCCAAGAAACTTCGGCAGGTACGGCTCCCCATTCTCATCCACTTCAGAGACGATTGCCGTAAACTTGGTCTGATCGGCCTTTTTGTAGATCTCCGGGGACATGATTTGCGACTCTGCCCCGACGCCGCCCTTCCGTCCGTCCGCCTTTTCGGCGTACCTCTTGTCACAAACAATGATGACCTTTTTGACTGCAGGGTCGGTGACCATCAATTCCATGAACTGATATGCGTCGTTTCCCTCCCTCAAATTCCATTTGTCCAGGACGACGTCGACGCCGCCCTCAACCAACTGAGTGGCAAGATCCATCACCCATCGCTCGTGCTCCGGTGAGGACCAACTGTAAGAAACGAACGCGCGGGGCGCGGAAGGCTTGTCGCTGGTCAAGGGGCGCTCCGAAAACTGCCGAATCGGGATCACCAATGGTGACACGAAGCTTGGCAACCTACTTGTGATTGTGGAGGTTCGTCCCGCTATTCACAGATCAAGCCGGCCCGGTCATCCGCGAGAGCGAACTGCGCGAGCTACTGCGCCTCGTGGGTGTGAGGATGGTTAGCCTACTCGTCGTCCTCGCCTGCAAGGAAGCTGTCGACAGCGCGAGCCACTTCGGCCCGAGGTACGGGCGGCCGTGCCATTTTCTTTCGAGACCACACTAACGCCTGGTATGTGCCACCTTCCGCTTTCGCTTGTTCAATGTTCAGCGAAAGGAAGCGGTCAACGGAGAAGTGGTCCCAATGGTGTTGATCGCTTTTGTCCTGAAGAAATATTGGCTTCTTTTGATCGATGGAAATGGCTAGGTGCACGAGTGGCAGCTGCTCGACCTCCTTGAGCATGAAGTGAAGCTCAAGCGCACGTCGATCGGCGTCCCGAACCGGCACGAAGCGTGTCCCCATGTCTGGCCTCCCCGAAATAAACAGTGCCGCCAGTATACCGGGACCGGTCGGGCTTGACGATGCAATCCCTCGGAGCCTCATCAGATCGGGGCGCGACATCAGCACAAAACCCACCGCGTGAAGCCTCACGGGTGGTGATCAGGTCGGCGCCGTTTCCTGCGATGCAGGGGGCATCTATCGGATCGTTTCCCTTGCGGGGGATCCTCGCCTTCCAGGCCCTTATCCTCGCGGAGGGCCAACAACATCCAGGCTTTCCCGACAAGCGGAGGCTGGTACTGGATGCTCAGGGGCGTGTCCCTTGCGGGAGCCTTGTCCGAGCAAATCGGGTCTAGAGGCGTCGCCTCTGCTTCGCAAGAAGCCTTGACGGACATCCCCTAGCCGGAGTCTGATCCGCCGCATGGGGCAGCATCAGCAGGACATCGACGAACTCGCACGCATGGAGCGCATCTGCCGGGATTTGGCCGGCGAAAGCACCCTGCCCCTCGAACGCGCCGCCCTGATCGAGATGGCCGGCCGCTACAGCGCCGCGGCTGGCGAGCGCGCGCAGCAGCTATGCGTTCGACCTTCCCATGACCTTCCCAATCAGAATTCCTGGGAAGGAAAGACGCTGCTTTTGTGCGGTAAGTGCTTGAAAAAACTGGTCGGGGCAGCTGGATTCGAACCAACGACCTGCAGTACCCAAAACTGCCGCGCTACCAGGCTGCGCTATACCCCGAATGTCCGGCGAGCCCCGTCGATACACGCTTCCCAAAGCGCCAGCAAGCCTTCCAAAGGCGCGAGCAAGCTTCCCAAAAGACCGCCAGGACGGGGCAATAAGCCCTCCCGCCTACTTGCTGCCGAACAGCGGGTGGCCCACGCGGTCGCCGGCGCGGATGCCATATTTCTGCGCCGTGCCTGCCACCACCTCCAGAACAGCCCGCGCGGGCCCCCTGGATGAGATGATCTTTGTCGACATCGGCTCGGTATTTTCGGCGATGCGCAGAATTCGGCCGTCGGCGCGAATGAAGATCATGTCGAGCGAGACGTAGGTGTTCTTCATCCACATCGACACCTCCTGCTCGGGATTAAAGTCGAACAGCATGCCTTTGCCGTCCGCCAGTTCCTTACGGTACATCAGGCCAGTCTGCTTCTCTTCCTCCGTCGTCGCGACCTCGACCGAGAACACCTGCACGCCGTTCCTGGTGACGATCTCGAGGGGCTGGAAGCTGGCGGCGCGCACGGGTGCGCTCGCGACGGCACAGCCGGCGATGACAAGGATGGCGGCAAGCCAGCCCTTCGCAAGGGCGAAGACGGCCTTTCGATCGAAATTCATGGATGGCTCTCGAGGCGTGGGACTGGACCAGTCCTTACGTGGCGGTCACCGGAAAAGCCAGAGGCGCGCCGGCCAGCCAGCGCGCCTCTGCTCACGATCGCGGGAATGGAATTAGTGGGACGAAACCGGCGATCCCGTCTCGGGATGGATCTCGGCCGCCATCATGCCCTTGGAGCCGGGCCCGAACCGGACCAGGACATACTGGCCGGGCCGCAACTCGGTCATGCCGAAGCGGCGCAGCGTCTCCATGTGCACGAAGATGTCGGGGGTGCCCTCGCCGCAGGTCAGGAAACCGAAACCGCGCAGCCGGTTGAACCATTTGACCTGAGCCCGCTCCAGCCCGCTGGTCGCCGTCACCGTGACATGGGTGCGCGGCGGCAGCATCTGCGCCGGATGGATCGCAGTCGACTCGTCCATCGAGACCACGCGGAACGCCTGGTAGCCCTTGGCGCGCTGGATGCACTCGACGACGATGCGGGCGCCCTCGTAGGCGGTCTGGAAGCCGTCGCGCCTAAGCACGGTGACGTGCAGGAGCACGTCGGGCCAGCCATTGTCGGGAACGATGAAGCCGTAGCCTTTTGAGGCGTCGAACCATTTGATGACGCCGTGAACCTCGACGAGGTTGGCGCTGCTCTCACCAAGTCCGGTGAACGGACTGAGTGCACTGTCGCGACCGCCACCGCCGTGTTCGCCCACCGCGGGAACTCCGACCTTCTTGGACTCAAATCCGTCCGACGACCCCATAACCCCGGACCCCACACATGCCATGCAACCCGCCTGAATGGCGGCGCCGAATCACGCGTCTTTAGAGAATCTTCTCAACTCGACGCGACGCGAATCTTTCGACTCAAAAGATAACACTCCCGGTTGCGACGCATAGACAAAAAAGAGATTCGGCGGAACCTATGAACAGCTTGCACAGCCGCGAATCAAATTGCTGCCTCAATTACCGACAAAGGGCCCCAGCGTTTCGCCGATGTCGTGGCGGATCACAAGGTCGGCGATGTCGTCCTGCTCGGTTGGCTCGCGATTGACGATCACCAGGCGTGCACCTGATTCCTTCGCCATCATCGGAAAGCCCGCGGCCGGCCATACCACCAGCGAGGAACCGATCGCGATGAAGAGATCGCAGGCTTGCGACAGCGCCGTCGCGCGCTGCATCTCGTCCTCGGGCATTGTCTGGCCGAAGGAGATCGTGGCGGTCTTCACCGGCTCGTCGCACACGGTACAGTTGGGCGCGGCGCCCTCCTCGTCGAAGCGGCGCTTCACCCAATCAAGCGGATAGGCCTGCCCGCATCCAATGCAGCGCGCATACGTGGTGTTGCCGTGAAGTTCGATCACGTGATCGCTTGCGACGCCGGAGGCCTGATGCAGATTGTCGATGTTCTGGGTGATGATCGCGGGAACCTTGCCGGCGCGGTAGAGTGAGGCGAGCGCGCGATGGCCGCGGCCGGGCTTGGCCGCCGCAAAGACCTCCTTCATGGCGAAGCGCCGGCGCCAAGATTCGTCGCGCGCCTCCTGGCTGGCGACGAACTCGTCGAACGGGATCGGGCGGTTGCGCGTCCAAATTCCGCCCGGCGAGCGAAAGTCGGGGATGCCGCATTCGGTCGAGATGCCGGCGCCGGTGAACGGCACGATCCGTTTGGCTTCGGCGATCATGTCGCCAAGACGCTCGACGCCGCTGCGAAGATCCGATGCAATCAACGCCGCCTCCCGTTTTGCTTTTGTTTTACTGATTTGTTTTTGCGCTAGCTGCAACATGCGCAAGCGACAAGATTATTGACGCTGTTCTCCACCGCCACGCAAGACATGGTCGGCAATTTTTTCCGACCCTCGCTTATCACAATCCTGCAATGCCTCCTCCCCATTGACGCCCCAATCAGAAGCGCCAATGCATATGTTGACGCGACTCAACGTGATTGCGGCGGCAGTGCTTGGGTTCAGTAGGACACATACTCACGTGCAGAGGGGATTTAACATGACCGAGGACGAACAACGCAAAATCCGCGAACGCGAAGAGATCGCCGCCCGTGTCGCCGCCTTCCGTGCCACCCAGGAAAAATTCAAGCGCGAACGTGAAGAGTATTTCGTGTCGACGCTCGACAACGCGCGCAAGGCGGAACGGCCCTCGCTCTGGCCGTAACGACACCGGATCACCGAGCATGAAAAAAGCCCGGAGCATTGCTCCGGGCTTTTCGTTTGTTCAGCCGTTACCAGTGACGGTAATAATGGTGGCGGCGGTAGTATGGTCCATCACCGTAATAAGCGTAGGGACCAGGGCCGTAGGCATAAGCGGGGCCGCCATAGTAGCCATACCGCGGGCCGTAGCCATAGCCGTAAGGATGCGACGCGGCGACGGCGCCCGCGGTGATGGCGCCGGCGGCAAGACCGAACGCGAGGCCCGGACCGATGCCGCGGCCGCGCGCCTCGGCAGGCGAAGGCGCCGCGACCGCGGTCACGCCAACGGCCGCGACGGTAGCCAGAACTGCCAGTGTCTTCCTCATCATGAATCTCCTCCTTCGTATCTCGCACAGAAAACGCCGGCGCGTTGCTATGGTTGCGCGCAAGCCTGTGGAACCGAGTTCGGAATAAATCCGGCCACGCATGGAACGGGCACGCGTTCCGCGAATTGTTTGCTCAAGTGCGGAAGCCTCCGCCGTCCGGTTGAGGCAACAGCACGAAGACCCCGTCAGCATCACCGATGCTGGCGGGGTTTTCAGTTCCACGCACAGCATTGGCAATGCGCCACAATTGCTGCCAGCGGGGAGCCGAGGAGGATAAAGTGCCGATATCCACGTTGCTGGCCCGTATCCGCAGGCTCGTTCCCAGATCCGGAGATCAGCATTACGACGAGATCGTCCGCAGTTTCGGTGTCGGTACGCTGCGCCCGCCGCCGACCCCGATGAGCGACGGCGAACTGGCGCGGGCGATTGCCGAGTTCCTTAAGGAACAGCCGTCGAGCGAGTCCGTAGGCGCCCTCGGCCGGCGGCTCGACCCCACCACCCCACTTTGAGGCGCCGGTCCGCCTTTGTCCGGGAACATGCGCTTCGCGCGCACGTTGGCGTAGCCTTCAAGGAGAAAGGAGGCCGACATGCCCGTTTGGCTCGAAATCCTGCTCAACCTGTCCGGCTATGCCGGCTTCGTGGCGCTCGCCTCACACGGCACCGCGTGCCCAAGCAATTGCGCCGACCATCAGACCTCCACCGACGACCGTTAATTCGTGTGCGGTAGCTGGCCCGCCGTACGCATCAGCCTGTCGGCTTTGACCGCGACACGCGTGTCCTCGAGCTGTGGCCGCAGCGAGACGCTGATCACCACGAAAGCCAGACAAAAGAGCGTGCCGACGATGGCGATGCGCCGGTAGGTGTGGCGGTCGCCCTGATAAAAGGACGGTTCTGAAAAAGGTGTCATGAATTCGTTCTTGGCAAAATTGCTTGTTGGCCAAAGTCGCTTGTTGGCCAAAGTCGGATCGCGTCTTCGCCAGACACCTATCGCAAGTGGCGGCAAGTGCAACGCGATTGCGCTTTTAACCTAACCGAATAGGGTTATCGGCTTCGCGGCAAGCTTCCGTTAGGAGTTCGCCAAGCCTCTTCAGAACAAGCGTCTTCAGAACACGCGTCTTCAGAACTCGGCGAGCCGCTTCAGGCTCGCGCGAAAACCGAGGCTGCGATGGCCTGCGACCAGCACGGTGCCGAACACCTCGGCCGTGTCGTCGCTGAACGTCCCGGAGAAGCCGCTCGTTGCCTCCACTCCGCCGAACAGCGGCCGGGCGAAGCCATCCGCAAACGGCGTGTGCTGGTTGGTGACAAGCTCGCCCTTCCAGGTCCCGTGTTTCGAAGGGCCGTTGTTCGAATTGCCGTTCCGGATCGTGTAGGCGCCGCGCGACCAGAAATACGGCCCGCCGCCGAGCAGAACGCCGTCACGCAGAATCAGCACGCCGCTGTCGCGGCCCTTCACGCCGTCGAGCATGTGGATGTGGATGGAATAAAGCCCGTTCTTCATGTTGCGTCCGCCGGGGCAACGATAGCGCCGGAGACGGAGAGCGTCGAGAGAGTGAAGCGAAGGTGTGGTGATCCGTCGTCCGGCATTGTTCCAGCTTCGCCTGCCTTTCGTTCTAGGAGAACGAATCGGAATCGCAGAAATCGGCAGTCGCATGCAAACGAGCGCCGTCGCCAACGATCGCGCGCTCACATGGCGTCTTCGGACTTCGACCGCGGTGGCACCTGCGACACCGAGGGCCTGTCGTTGCGCAAGCGCGGGTGCCGGTCGTACCAAAACACTTTTGCGATCTCGGCGAACATCTCGAGCAACAGCACGCATCCATGTCGCGTCTCCCTCGCCTCACTCGTAGCGAGGACAGGCGAACGGGACTGTGCGAAGCATCACGCCGGCTTGGTCAGGAAAGGCGTGTCCCGGATCGACACAGAAGCCACGACTTGTTCTGGATCCGACTCCATTTCGTTCGCAAGGAACGAATCGGAGTCGAGAAATCCAGCGCAAAACGATCCCTAACGATCGGTGAAGGCGCGCGCGATTGCATCGAGATAGTGCGATGCTCATCACGCCGCTCGCTTCGCCGTATCCTTCGATAGAGCCTTCTCCGAAAAGCATTCGAGGATCTGGATGCGGAGTTCTTCCGCGGCCGGACCATCAAGCTTCCTGAGCTGATTCCAGAGCCTGATCACTTCGCGTTGTTTCTCGACAGTCATGGGCACCTCCAAAGAATGTCGCTGCCAAAAGAGATGCCTCACTAGAACAAAATGGGAACAACAAGTCCAGCCCCTCCCGTGAAATTCGCCGGGCACATCGCCTTGAGCCTTCCGCGCGCCGACGGTTGCTTTTTAGGTTTTCAACCTTAAGTTCGAGCCACGGCGCGGCGGCTAGGCGCTGAAATCCCTTCCCCGCCAGCCAAGAAGGCCCCGTGCGAAAGCGCGGGGTTTTTCTTTTGGGGAACGCGCCACCGCCCTCCCCGTTAGTCATTCCGGAGCTAGGGATCGTGACCAGAAAATACTACGCCGTCGAAGTGGTGCGTCAGATCGAAGAGACCGTGGAGATCATGGTCGAAGCGCCGGATCAGACCTCCGCACATGATGCAGCGCTCGCGCACCTGAAGGCGCGCGGCTCCGAATATCAGTGGCTCAATCCCAAATGCGATCTCATCGTCTGGCGCGAGCGCCAGGTCGATACGCCGGCGATCATCGACGTGTCCGTATCGCCGGACTAGCGGCCGGAACGAGTTTTCCCGCCCCGCGTTGTCAGGTCGAATTCGGTGGTGCTGGCGGCATGTCGCAACGCGGCCGACCAGCTTGAAGAGCCCCGGTCCCCAAGACCGGGGTTTTTCTTTGAGGCGGCCGCACGGAGGCGACTCGATTCGAACGAGGGCCCGAACAGCAAAGCAGCCACCCGGGTGTTATGCCGGGTGGCTGCTTTGAGAACTGTCGACGCTCGCCCCTGTCCGCCTGTTAGACCAGCAAAGTCAGACCGACAAATTGTCGGTCATGCCGGGTGGGACTTCGCCTTGCTTGGTCCGCTCGGCGAGAAGCTCCTTTTCGGCCTCATACCAGAAGGTGTCCATCGTGCCTGCGGGCTCGCCAGCCTCCTTCCAGAGGTGATAGGCCCGATTTCGAATCTCTTCTTCGCTGAGACCAGTCATGTGATTTCTCCCTTTCGGAAGCAAAGCCTGACGACGCCCTAGAGTTCCTTAAGAGAGTTCCTTATTGGTTCAGCACAAGCAAGCAATCATTGCAGCGCTCCGCGAAAAGAAGCCTCCGCAACGAAAACGCGAGCCCTTAGACGGAGTCTTTGGCCACCTTCAGCGGCGAGGCCTTCACCGACTTGCTCGCCGGCTTCGCGGCGAACTGCATCGGCTCCTTGGTGAAGGGATTGACGCCCATGCGAGCTTCGGTCGCCGGCTTGTTCACCACCGACATCTTCACGAAGCCGGGAATGACGAACTCGCCGGACTCGTTGAGCTCCTTGTAGCCGACCGTCGCCATGTACTCGATGACCGACTTCACGTCGTTCTTCGACAGCTGCGTGCCCTCGGCAATTGCATCGATCAACTGAGTCTTGGTCATCTTCGCCATGTCTGAATTTCCTTCTGTGCGCGCGAGCAGGCTTTGCTCAAGACGCGGTCCGACCGCGCAACGCGCTTCTGTTTCATGCCAACTTTCATGAAGTGACGGGGCTTAGAACCCATCGACGCCCAAAACGCAAGCAGGGGTTCTGCGGAGGGCCGGACGCCCCGGCAAAGATGCCGCAGCTTGCGCCGTTTTCGCGTTGAACCATTTTCTCCCTGAGCCGTCTAACTCTTTGAAGTCCCCAAGCTTCACCCCCATCAGAGAGCCCCGCTTCCCCCAGGCGGGGCTTTCGTCTTTGCCTGGACCCGGCCCCGCACTGCCGATCAGGCTGGCCCCCGAGGTCTGCGCCCGGCCACCCCGGTGACCGTCACAAGGCAGGTTCTCTTTTTCGGCCATCTCCTGCATAATGCGGCATGGCAAAAACAAAAGTGACCTTCAAAACCGTCCGCATTGCAGACAACGACTGGAAAATCCTGGCGGATTACCCGGACAGCGAACAGCGCGAAATCAAGGGCTTCACCAGCAAGGCAGACGCCGACGACTGGATCAATGGCGACCGCAAGATCGCGTGGCTCCGCTCCCAGGGATACGCCAAGTAAACCGCACATGAGTCACGCGCGTATCGCGTGACACCCGTATGGGTATGAGGCGCGCTTCGTCCCTCCCGCTCCATAGGTTCTTTCCGTGCCGGCGCCTTGCCGAGCAAGCGGCAACGCCCGCGCGTCCTATCGGCTGGACGGGAGCGCCTGGTCGATAAACCTTTGGCTGGGCATGCGCCGTTGAGACTTCAGTAACCTAACGCCTCCAAACTCCTCTTAGTATCGTTGCGTTGGAGTACCCCACAGTGCTGGATTTTAACGAGCTGCGTGAACTCGCGGCCGATGTTCGCGTGTTCGTCGACATTGCCGAAGACAAGGCCGAAGCGCTTCGCGCCGTCATCACAGCCTATGACGTGGTGCTCGCGATCTTCCCGTCGGGAGAGGGCATGGGTCTCCACGTCATCAAGGGCGGCGAGATCCTGGACAGGATTGCAAACTCACGAACCAATACGAGCTACAGCCACACGGCCATTGCGGTTCCCGACCTGGAGCACGCGGAAGTGCTCAAGCACCTGACGGGCCCGGCCGATCAGCGGCTTGCGGCTTAGAGCGTTTTCAAGTTCGCGCGACGAAAACGCGTCACAACAATCTGGAGCGGTTCTGATTCAAGCAGAACCGACAACGCCTCGTTGCAGACGAGAATTTTTGCACTCCGGAACGCCTTGTTTTAGGAACACGGTTTCTGCGCTCCCGTTGGCCCACACAACCAACCAGGAGTTTGAGATGAAGAAGCTCGTCATTGCGACCGCCGCCCTCGGCCTCATGTGCGGCTCTGCCTTGGCCCAGACCCAGACCGGCCCCGCCGCGCAGTCCGACAACATGCAGAAGCCCGGCATGACCAACACGGACAAGGGCACGATGAGCAGCGGCACGACCGGCGTGAGCCATGACGGCATGAGCAAGGGCGGAATGGTGAGGCCCGACGCCTCCGGCCAGGGCGGCTCCGGCCCGGGCAGCGACCAGGGCGGTACCAAGACCCGCAGCAACAAGAAGTAAGCCGGTTTCCTGTACGGCTCGCTTCCCGGCCGCGTCGCTTCCACAAGCGGCGCGGCCATTTCATGAGAAGGGTCTTTGGAACCTGTCGAATGCACTCCTCACAATCGTGCGCGCACCGGAACGGTCAGGTCTTGCCGCGAGTTGCCCATCTCCAGCAAGGAGATCGTCATGAGCGTTGAAGGTAAAGTGAAGGAAGGCGCCGGATTCATCAAAGAAGAGATGAACGAACACGGCAAGTCCCCCGAGAGCCAGAAGAAGGCCCAGGAAGGTCGCGACTTGCGCAACGAAGGCCGGATCGAAGACGGCAAGCCGCCGAAGACGACGAAGCCGGGCACCGGTCACTAGATCGCGTTCGAAACCCCGTTTGGTGAAAGCCGCCCCTGGTCATGTCAGGGGCGGTTTTTCACGTTCATGACCAGCCGATACGTGCCCATGCGATCTTCCGAAGCTGTGATCCTCCGAAGGTGCAGTCCTACAAAAATAGCCGGAGGCTCGAAGCATGCAGGGCGATGGCTGGTAGAACGCTCCGGCTGTTGTATGGTCGAACGTTTCTTGTGAGGGGCTGATGAAGATTGCCATTGTTGTCGCCGGCTTGATCGTTGTTGTTGCCGCCGTTCTCGTGGCGGTACAGCCCGGCTTTCTAAAGCCTGCGTCTATGGCGCTCGTGAAGAAGTCCGACATCCTCGGCTTTTCGCCATGGATGACATTCGACGAAACCAACAAGCTCGTCACGCAACGTCGCTACCGCTGCCGTCAGATTCGCGATTCCTACGTCCTGGAGTGCGCAGTCGACGGCGCCAAGGTCACGATCTTTGCCGACGACGTTGACCCTGGGAATCCCGATCCCAAACATCCCATCTGGCGCGTCATTGCGGAGTTGAACAATCCGGGTCCCCAAGACGCTGCCGTCAAATCGATCTCCGACCAGTTCAACGCCCAGCCAACCAGGGACGCCCGGGACGGATGGATATGGACTGTCGGCCGTGGGCTCAAGCTGAGCTACGACGGCGCCGCCTTGAAGCTGGTGGACGAGGCTGAGGAAATCAGGCGTGGCAAGCAGGAAGGAAAGCGCTAGGGAGCGCGACGCCGGGTGCCCTTCAGTGACGAAACCGGTTGACGGCCAACAGCGGCAGCCATGATCCCAGCACCATGCAGATCGCAATGGCTGCGACTAGGACGTATTTCAGGGGATGTTGCGAGGACGCGAGCGAACCTTCGAGGTGAAGGTATGGCAGCATCGCCTCCACGGCCATCCCGATCAGGGCAACCGCAACCAGCCCGCCAACCGCCGAAGCGAACAGGTTGACGATCCATCCGATCGCGCCGCGCTCGTTCGACCAAGCCTCGTAGATCGCGACAGCCAGCATCACGAGCACAAAGACCAGCATGAAGCTCATCGAGCCGCCGACGCTCGCCTTCGACCCGAAGATTTCCACCAGCAGCATGGCCGCCACCGCGAGCAGTGTGATCGCCTTCACGACTTTCCTCTTTGGTGTCTCAGCACATAGGCCGCGAAGCCAATTCCGATGCCGAGCAGGCTTTGCAGCATGGCGGTTGGTCGCGCCGGGCTTCGCCGGGGTTCAACAAATTGCACTCGGAGAACTGCAGGACCGCCGCGCAGTGACGACCGAAGGCCGGGGACCGATCTATGCAGCTTGCCTATTGGAAAGCCGCTCGAACGCCGTGATGGCCCGGTTGGCCAGCATGAGGCGTCTGTGCTCGCCCTTGCGGACCATCTCTTCGACGGCGGCCGAGAGAAAGCGGCTGGTGAACGGCGCGTCGCTGACTTGTCCGGTGCGCTCCAGATAATCCCAGGCGATCTGCACGGAATGTTCGATGAGATGGGACAGGTTCTCGCTCATGCAGAACCTACGCTTGGCGGGAGCGCTTGTTCCGCGCTGGCCAGTAGGTCGGTTCTTCATGGCAGATCTCGAGACGTTCAATTTCCGCACGTTTTCGACTGACGAACAAATGAGGAACGACAAGCGCGCGCCGACGTTAGGTGGAAAAGGAGAGATCGCGATGGCTGACAAGACAGCTGACAACACCGGGGACAACACACAAAAGGATCCGAAGGATTGGGTTTCCGGCGACGACCCGATGACCGGCGCCCAGGAATCCTACCTCAAGACCCTCGCCGAGCAGGCGCACAAGCCCCTCCCCAAGAAGGATCTGACCAAGGCAGAGGCGTCAGAGCTGATCGACACGATGCGGCAAAAGGCCGGGCTCGAGAAGTAGACAGCGGGCATGTACGCCCCGCCCCTGCGAGACGGAAGAACATGACTCACCGATGATCAGCAGTGTCGCGGGAAGGTTGCAGGCGTTCGGCCAACGCTGCATTCACAAACGTTGAGCGCGCTGCATTTCGTCGGGCACAGACAGCGTCGATTGAGCGCACGATCCCGCAATGTCGATTCCACAACTTCAATGCCGGGATCGCGGCCTGTCGCTTTGCGAGCCGGGCACTCATCCTGCTTTGCCTTGCTTCACGTCATGTACGATGTCACCGATGGTGCTTCCCACGACAATCGCGGCAACAACAGGCCAACCGGCGGCTACCATAAGGATGGCCCCGTAGCGCATGTCTTCGCCGGGCCGTTTGTAACTGTCTCGGCCCGAGAACAGGAGCACCGCGATCAGGCAGCCAACTGCGTATCGTCTAAACCATTTCACGACGAGAGACCTTCGTTTACGGGCATTCGTCGCCTCGAACTCCGTCGTGGTTCATGATGTCGGCCGTCCGGCCGCTCGCCGGCAGGCGAAATTTCAGACGATCATGCAAGGCGCGTCAGGCGCCTTGCATGACCTGCTGCCGCTCATTTTCTTGAGCGCGCTGAGCATCGGCTCCGCGCCGAGCTCAGTTCTGTCACTTCGGCAGATCGCGGATTGCCAGCTTGATGACTGTAAGGACAACGAAAGCGGGCGCCCCGTAAACGATGGCGTTCACGGCCCAAGTGATGGCGACGCCCAAGAAAACGGAACTGCCGACAGCTCCCCAGAAAAGGTAAGCTGCGGATATACCCGGCATCTCCCATGCCATCACAGGGGTGGAGTAGTCGGTTAGCTGCTCCATGACGAGCAGCACCGTCGAGACGAGGGCCCCGATTGCCAGTGCGACGGTGAGAACGGATTTCATTGTCTTCAAAGGCCCAACAGCGCCATCACGATCGGAATCATAAAAAAGGCTGCCAGGCCGAGGAGGCCTCCTACGGCAATCTTCACCCAACGCCGTTGAATTTTCGGCTCGAGCCATGTCGCCAGTTTGACCCAGAGCGCATACGCCCATCCGGCAACAATCGAGCGGATAAGTGCAAACAGAAGCTCGCCTAGAATATTGGCCATAGCGGTTAGTCGCGTCAGTTCCGCGGGGAGTTCATCTGCCAACGGCTAAACAACCCCGTGTCCCCCGTGAGTGAGGTGGCCCAGTTCTGCGATTTGCGTCACGTTCTGAGGACCCGGTTAGCGCTGTGGGGCTTCGTGAAGGGCTCGTTTTCTAGCGCTTGAGCAATGCCATCGCCATTCACGGCGCGCTCGGCGCGGCATCGTGACTGCTGACATCAGGGTGGCAGCAGCGGTGTGCGACGAGCCCCGCGATGCCGCTCAAATCTGCGGTCAACCAAAGGACATGCCATGAAGTTCGCCTCCACTCGCCTGATCGCTACTGACATCAAAATCATGGTTTCGTTCTACGAAATGGTGACCGGATGTTCCGCCGAATGGCTCGCGCCGGTGTTCGCCAAGATCGTGACGCCGGGCGCCAACCTCGCAATCGGCGCAGCCGAGACGGTCACGCTCTGGAAAGAAAACAGTGCCGAGCCCGGCGCGAACCGCACCGCCGTGATCGAGTTTCAGGTTGAAGACATCGATGCGGATTATCAGCGCCTGAAAGACAAGGTTACGCTGGTGCACGAGTTGAAAACGATGCCATGGGGCAACAGGACGTTCCAGTTTCGCGACCCCGAAGGCACGGCGGTATCGCTCCTCATGCCGCCGATCGAGCAGGCCGGACACCGCCTCGCGGCGCAATAGGTCGCGGCAGCAGACCGCCCCGCACACACAGCCAATGGCGCGTGTGCGGCACTGGATTTTCGGTGAGAGTGCATTGAAATTTCGCCGGCTGATTTACTTCATCAGCCGGCTTCACCCTCATGCACATGTGCACCCGCCCCCTGCCCCTCCCCGGATTTTCCTGCTATCTCCTACTCCCTTCGGCTCGGCCGAACCAAAAACCCTCCATCCACCCAGGGAGCAACAACCATGCGATACCTCCACACCATGCTGCGCGTGCGCAATCTCGATGTCGCGCTGAAGTTTTACCAGGAAGCGCTGGGGCTGAAGGAGGTTCGGCGGATCGAGAACGACAAGGGGCGTTTCACGCTGGTGTTCCTGTGCTCGTCGGACGATCTCGAGGCGCTGAAGAAGCAGCCGCAGACGCGCGGCGCGCCGCTGGTCGAGCTCACCTGGAATTGGGACGAGGAAAAATACGGCGAGGATCGCTTCTTCGGCCATCTCGCCTATGAAGTCGACGACATCTACGCGACCTGCGAGAAGCTGATGAAGGCCGACGTCACCATCAACCGTCCGCCGCGCGACGGCAACATGGCCTTCGTCCGCTCGCCGGATTTGCACTCGATCGAGCTGTTGCAGAAGGGCGATCCGAAGCCGCCGCAGGAGCCGTGGTCGTCGATGCCCAACATCGGCCATTGGTAGGCCTTTTTGCCGGAACCAGCCCCTCTCCTAAGCGTTCTCTCTTCGACAATGCAATTGGAGGAGGACGCGATGGGACGCGGAATTTTGTTGTGGATGCTGGGCGTGCCGATCCCGGTGATCATCTTGCTGTGGCTGTTCTTCGGCCGCTGATCGCCTGACCAGGCTTTGCCTTGCAATGAAAGCTCCGCCTCGGGCGGAGCTTTTTGCATGCGGACCTTTTGCATGAGAGGATCGGCGCAATCGCCCGTCGCTCGCCGCAGTGAATTCCGCTATTACCCGCGCCGAAAGAAGCGCCGCGGGAGGATGATGTGCCGGACCAAAAACTGACGATCTGGGGCCGCGCCAATTCGGTCAACGTGCAAAAGGTGCTGTGGTGCCTCACCGAGCTCGGCTTGGCTTACGAGCGCATCGACGCCGGCATGGCGTTCGGCAAGACCCGCGACGCCGACTATCTCGCGATGAATCCCAATGCGCGGATCCCGACGCTGGTTGAGGGCGACTTCACGCTGTGGGAATCCAATTCGATCATGCGCTATCTCTGCCTCGCGCATGGGCGCGGCACGCCGATCTATCCCGAGGCGCCGAGGCTGCGCGCCAGCGTCGACCGCTGGCTCGACTGGACGCTGTCGATGGTGCAGCCGGTCGACCGCCCGGTGTTCTGGGGCATCGTGCGCACGCCGCCCGCCGAGCGCGAGATGATCCAGGTGCAAAAGGATGCCGATGCCGCCGCCGAGGTCTGGGCCATCGCGGACCGCCTGCTCTCCACGCGTCCGTTCATGGACGGCGATGCGTTCACGCTCGCCGACATCGCGGTTGGCGCCTATGCGCGGCGCTGGCTCGGCGTCGAGGGCATCACCCGGCCCGCGCAGCCGCATCTGACGCGCTGGCTCGCCGAACTCGGCAAACGGCCCGGTTTTGCGCAATTTGTGGCACCGCCGATGTCGTGAGCGGTGGCGCGGCTTAAAGTCCGTTACGAGCACGATGAATCGGCATTTTGCCGCGCGGCGCCGGGAGATGGCGGCTACTGTGCATGGGGTTGTTTTCGCGTCTTTTTGTTTAGGGCCAGCCGCGCTCGAACAGCAGCACGCAGAAAATCAGCACGAGCGTGACCGCCGCGGTGCCCAGCCGCGCAGTCCAGCTCAGGCCGCGGCCGACCCACCACAGCAGCGCGCAATACATCACGAACGGGACGATGATCTCGGGCCGCATGATGTCCGGCGGCATGGGGGCTCAGCGCCTGACCGTGGTCTCGACGCTGATCGAGCCGCCGATCTTGACGCAGGTGCCGGTGCTCTCGACCAGATGGAAGCCGCGGCCATAGGCGGCGCAGGAGCCCGCTTTCGCGCTCCCGCCGGCACCCTTCAGCGGCAAGGCCTTGCCAGCCTGTGGGCGCTCCGGAGGCGGCAGACGCAAGGCTTCCGCCGCGGCCGCGGACGTCGTCAGCAACGAGATCAGGATGAGGAGCGGCGCACGCATGCAGGCCGTTCTAGCCCGGACCGGCGTCGCGCGCCATCGGGGTCGCTTTGCCCGGGGATCAGATGAACTTGATGCCGGCCGATTTGCCGCGGCGCCACACCACCTGGCAGCTCCGCCCGGTCCGCGCATCGCGCGCGAACGCCATCCGGATCACGCCCGGGAGCTGGCTCGCATCCTCGTCCAGCGTGATCTTGGCGCCCGTGGCGGAGATGTCCTGGACCAGGCATTGCCGCGCTGCGAATCCGCCGTCGAGCGTGATCCAGGCATGCTGCGACAGCGACTTGCGGGCTGCGCGCTTCTTGGGCGGTGGCATCGGCTTAAATTCTCCCAGTCCAGCGCTAGCTCAGGGAACCTAAGAAACCGTTGAATTCGGCCGACCGATCCTTGGGTGGGATGCTATCCACCGGTGCCAAAAGACCGTTCCCGAACCGCTTGCCCAGGGCGCCAAAGGCCATTATAGGTTCGCCCGCTGCAGCCGCCGGGCATGACTCGGGCGGCCAGCGGCCGTGCCGCGAAAAGCGGCGGGGCCCTGGGTTTGCTCCCTTCGTCTATCGGTTAGGACGCCACCCTTTCACGGTGGAGAGAGCGGTTCGATTCCGCTAGGGAGCGCCATCATCCGGCGTTAGATGACAGGGCGAATCTGCCGCCCCGCATGAACCTCCCTGCCCCTCGCCTCCGACCAATGTCCAGACTGAACCGGATGCAGGCCGATGGCGCAGCACAAATCTCCCTCGGACGACCAGGCCGGGATTGCCTCGCCGGCGCTGCCGCCATGGATCCACCGCACGGCAGCCTACGTGCCGGAGCGGCGCGCCAGAATGCTGGAGCACATGGCGCGCGCCAGGTCGCTGCCTCGGGCAACGCCTGCGTCGGAGCCGTCGCATACGGCCGGCACGAACATTCTCGGGGACGCCTGCGGCTACGCCGTCCTGTTCGGCATCATCGCGCTGCTGTTTCAGTCGCGCGTTCCTCTCTACCTCGGCGCCTTTCTCTTCTTCACCGATGGCGAGCGCATCGAACTCGCTCTTGCAAAGATCGGCATCCGTCTCGAGCTTGGTACGATCGGGCCCGACATCATCAAGGGCTTCGTATCCCTGTTCGGATGGTTCGCGCTGCTGGCATCGCTGAAAGCGTCCGTCCCCGCCTGGCTCGCGACATGGATGCTTCCAGACACATCGTGGTCCTTGCTCGCCGGAATCGCTCTTTTGTTCGCCATCGTCGAAGCATTCGCAACGCGCGCGATGCAGCATGCATTGCCGTGGTTCGGATTTGAGAGGCGACCGAGCGGCCTGGCCTGCGCGACGATCAAGCTCGCTATGGCCCTTGGCGTGCTGGCTCTGCTGGTGCTGCTCGGATGACGCGATCGTGAGGTCACGGGCCTGACAATCGCGGCGCTATGCCGCCCGCCCCGATCTGCGCATTTACCGGAAATTTACCCCTGCTCGTGAGCGCCGGTATCATTTGCTTAGAATTTGATTGCTACCGTGGAATTACGGAAAACCTCCGAAACACGATTGGCGCCCATGTCCGTCGCAGAGTTCCTCAGACAGCGTGCCGTGCATGTCACCGTGAGTGGCAGCTACTCGCTGCCGCGTTGGTACGATTGCGAGGGCAAGCTCCGTACCTTCGCCTGCCGCACCAGCCGCGTTTCACCGTTCCGCATGATGGTCGACGTTCCCGTAGTCGGAAAGGTCGGCGAGCGCGTGACCTCCTACTTCCAGGATTTTGGCGAATTCCAATGCACCATCAGCGCGACGCTGAAATCGGGCTTCCTGATGGAGCTCGACATGACGCGGGCCCGGCGCGCCTGGATGTCGGAAAAGCTGACCTGGCTCGAGAAGAAGCAAAAGGACGCCAGCGTCCAGGAGCTGCGGAATGACGCGCGCTTCGTTCCGCAGGTCGCGCACACCTTCCTGACGCTCGCCGACGGCAGCACCCATGCCTGCTTCATCATCGACGTCTCCACGGCCGGTGTCGCGATATCCTGCGAATACGATCCGCCAGTGGGAACCCCGCTTGCGGTCGGCGCTTGCGTCGGGCGCGTGATCCGCAAATTCGAAAACGGCTTTGCTGTCAAATTCGCCGAAAAGCAGTCGCGGGACGACGTCGTCCGGCTGATCGTCCGCACGGCCATGCTGCAATCGGCCTGATCCTCCGGCCGCGCTGCCCTATCGCAGCCCTATTTCGAGATAAGCTTTTGAAGGTCCGCGCCTCGTTCCGGACGTCATTTGCAGACTTGCGATCGGGGGACCGAATGGCAGTCGAGAAAATTACAGTCGATAAGGTCAGAGTCGACAAGATCACCTGGGACAGGGTCGGCCGGGTCACCGAGCCCGGACGCTACATGTACACGTTCGGCTGGCTCACCATCACCGCCGACGATCTCGATATCTGGAAGCAATACCCGCAGGCCGCGTTCACGCTGATGGCGCAGCATTCCGAGCCGGACGCGTCCACCGGCGAGGAATTCCATCTCGGCGCCTTCGACGTGGCGCCCGACGCGCCGCCGCCGTTCACCACGCATTGAGACAGTCAAAGCGGGCTACGATCGGCGGCCATTGCAGATGGAGCAAGCCGCGGCAGGGCGCGTGGCGGGAACGCGTGGCAGGCCTGTTGCTTTATCATTGCCATGACTCACATCCCCGCCTTCGATCAGGCCTTTCTGCTGTTGCTCATCGTGCTCTGCCTTGGTACGTGCCTTATCCGCGCCTTCTGGGAGGTGGAGCAACTCCGGGGCCGCCGCACCGCGTCGCCATCCCGCGCGACCAGGCGTGACTAGACAGGCTCGGCCGGCCGTGCGTAGCCCGGACGAGGCAATTCCGGCTCTGGACTTGCCGCGGCGACACGTGCATCGTCAATCGAAGAAACCTGCACATTGCCTTGATCTGACTTACCAATCGCGATCCGATGACGGGCGCGCGACCGTTGTCATGGGATGACGAGGTGGTTCTGTCATGCAATTGATTGCGCTCGTTATTCTGCACCTCGGCGACTGTCCTGATGAATGCAGGCTGTCACGCTTGTTAAGAGACGCGACAGCAAGCGCATGACACAAGGTCGCATCGGTGAATGTAGATAAGCGGATCAAGGGAACCTATTTTCGGCGCCGATGTACCTGATTGAAGCGTTGCCCACCGTCATCGGAACGGCCGCCATTGCCCCGGCGCTGCTGATGCTGTGGCTCGTCATTGCCGCCGAGGAACGCCCCGGACCGCCGGCCCAGGTCTGGACCGCGTTCCTGCTCGGCGCGGCCAGCATTTCGCTGCTGGGCCTGGCCCGCGCCCCTTTCGCCAAGATGGTTGCGGCCCCGGACAACCCGTGGGCGGCACTGGCCATGCATTCGATCTTCGGCGTCGCGCTGCCGGAGGAAGCGGTCAAGGTGATCGCGATCGTGCTGGTCGCCTCGACCAAGCGGCGGACCTTCGCCAATCCGATGGACACCGTGGTCTATGGCGCCGCGGTTGGCCTGGGCTTCGCCGCCTACGAGAACCTCGCCTATCTCGTCCAGCACGCCGAGATGTGGCGCTCGCTGGCCGCCTTGCGCAGCGTGCTGACCGTGCCGTTCCACGGCGCGCTCGGCATCATCGCCGGCGCCTATCTGACCATCGCGCGCGCCGGCACGGCGCTGGGTGCCAACCGCCATCATCGCGACTGGGCTCGTCTCTCCAGCCGGCTGCTGATCTTCGCAGGTCCGCTCGCCCTGCATTCGGCCTTCGACTTCCCCCTGCTCACGCTTCAGCGCATGCCGGATCTCGATCCGGCGCTGCGGATGTGGTTGGGCGGCGCGAGCCTGCTGATCGGCTTCAGCTCGATCGCCTTCGCTATCCGCCTGGTACGGCGCGTCGCGCGCCATCACGCGCCCCGAACCGACGTCGCGCGCGAGCGCCTCAGCCAGCTCCGCCGGATGTGGGCGCTGCTGCTTGCCGGTGGCGGCGTCGGCTTTCTCGGGCTCGCCTTCGTGCTGACCTCGATCCATCACTGGCTCATCAATCCCGAGCGCAATCTGACGCTGGCCCTGATCCCGATCGGCCTGGTCTCAATCCTGCTCGGCCTCGCACTTCTGATCGTCACAACCGCGATCTATGTTCTCGGCCGCAACCGCATCCGCACCAGCGGCGAAGGTTTTTCGTCGGCGCACGGCGGCGGCTGAACCGCGGGATGGCAAGCGCGGTGTGCACGTACTAGACTAGATTGAGCACACGCCTCTCGATCCGGAGCTTGCCCATGACATCGCCTGAGGATTTTTCCCGGCTGCAATCCGCCATGGGGCGGACGGTCAAGGCACATTGGAAGGCCTTCCTGTTCGAAGGCATCCTGCTTGCGGTGCTCGGCGTCGCCGCGCTGATCCTGCCGCCGCTCGCAAGCCTCGCCATTGCGATCTTCCTCGGCTGGATGTTCCTGATCAGCGGCATCGGCGGATTGATCGCCACCTATTGGGCGCGCAGCACGCCGGGCTTCTGGTGGTCGCTGATCTCGGCCGCGCTGGCCGTTCTTGCAGGCATGCTGCTGCTGGCGCGGCCGATGCAGGCCGTGCTGACGCTGACCATCGTGCTCGGCGCCTATTTCCTCGCCGAGGGCGTCGCCACCATCATGTACGCGCTGGAGCATCGCCGCGAGCCGGGCGGCCGCTGGTCGTGGCTCCTGATCTCGGGCCTCGTCGACATCGCGATCTCGTTCATGGTGATCACGGGATTGCCGAGCTCGGCGGAATGGGCGATCGGCATCCTCGTCGGCATCAACCTGCTGTTCGGCGGCGCCACCCTGATCGGCATGGCGCTGGCGGCACGCAAAAGCAACAGTTGAGGCGCCGCGTGGCCGTCACGTCTATTGGGGGGTGACAAGCCGCCGATCGCACGCTATATGACGGGCCATGATCACCCTCGTCACCAGCTATTTTTGGTACTTTAGCTACGACAGCTCGCTGGCGGCAGGAGGATCGCGCTCAATCTGAAACATTGCAGCAAACGTCCGAACAAGCCGCCAGACCTGGCGGCTTTTTTATTGGCCGGCAGGGTCTCAAAATGACAGGAGCCCGCCGTGCTGAGCACGACCGACGATCTTCGTATCCGCGAACTGAAAGAGCTGAACACGCCCGAAGAGGTGATGCGGGAAGTCCCGCGCACGCTCACCGCGACCCGCGTGGTGATGGCCGCACGCAACGCCATCCATGCGATCCTGAATGGCCAGGACGACCGGCTTCTGGTCGTGGTCGGCCCCTGCTCGGTGCATGATCCCAGGGCCGCGCTCGAATACGCCGAGCGCCTCGCGAGCTTGCGCGAAGAGCTTGCCGACCAACTCGAGATCGTGATGCGGGTCTATTTCGAGAAGCCGCGCACCACGGTCGGCTGGAAGGGCCTGATCAACGATCCTGATCTGGACGGCAGCTTCGACATCAACAAGGGCCTGCGGCTGGCGCGCAACGTGCTCTCGGCGGTGAATAATCTCGGCCTGCCCGCCGGCACCGAATTCCTCGACATGACGACGCCGCAATACATTGCGGACCTCGTGTCCTGGGCCGCAATCGGCGCGCGCACGACCGAAAGCCAGATCCATCGCGAGTTGGCCTCGGGGCTGTCCTGCCCGGTCGGGTTCAAGAACGGCACCGACGGCAATGTGCAAATTGCGGCGGACGCTGTGAAGTCGGCCTCGAATCCGCATCATTTCATGGCGGTGACCAAGCTCGGCCGCTCGGCGATCGCCTCAACCGCGGGCAACGAGGATTGTCACATCATCCTGCGCGGCGGCAGCACGCCGAACTACGATGCGGCAAGCGTCGCAGCGGCCTGCAACGATCTGGCGAAAGCAAGCGTCGCACCGCTCGTGATGGTCGATGCGAGCCACGCTAATTCGAGCAAGAAGCCGGAAAACCAGCCGCTGGTGACGGCCGACATCGCCGGGCAGATTTCTGGCGGCGAGAACCGCATCATGGGGGTGATGGTCGAGAGCAATCTCGTCGCCGGACGCCAGGACGTGGTGCCGGGCAAGCCGCTCACCTATGGCCAGAGCATCACCGACGGCTGCATCGACTGGGCGACCACGGCAACCGTGCTCAAGCAGCTCGCTGACGCGGTCGAGATCCGGCGCAACATCAAGCGCGCAGGGCTGCACGAGCGCTCCGCCTGACCAAACGATTGCGGGCGGAGTGGGGCTGTCGCACCCTGCCCGCTTTCCCGGCGCCTAGCAGCCGCGGCAGATGCTCTTGATCTTCTTGTCGAGCGCCTGATTTTCCTTGCTGAGGGGATCGTTCGGGTCGCTCAGGTTCTTCTCACTTGGCACGTCGCCAGCGCGCGGCTGCCGATGACCGACGGGCGCAGGCGGCAAAGAACCCGCCGATTGTCCCGAGGTCGTCGATCCCTTGCTTCCCGTTTGCGCGAAGCCGGCGCTGCCGAACACCGTCAGAAGCGACAGTGCCAGGATGATCCTTCTCATTTTGCTTCTCCATTCCTCGGGCCAGCATCTCCATCACGACCAATCAGGTCTCGGGCGGATAGAGGTGAACGTCGCCGCAATAATCCACGATACGATAGCGCGTTTCCGATGCCGCATCACCCGCATCAGGTGCGGTATTTTGCATCGGCAACACGTAATTCGGTCCCACCGGCGACTTGCCGGCGCCGCCGGGAATGTCGATGACATAGTCGGGCTGACACAGTCCTGACAGCCGTCCGCGCAGCTGCCGCATCAAATGCTGCCCCTCGGCGAGTGTCGTTCGCAGATGCGCCGTGCCCGGCGCGAGATCACCGTGATGCAGATAATAGGGCTTGATCCGGCATTCGACGAAAGCTCGCATCAAATCCGACAGAGCGGTCGCGTTGTCATTGACCCCGCGCAAAAGCACGGACTGGCTTACCATGGGAATTCCGGCATCGATCAGCCGCGCGCAGGCGGCACGCGCCGGCCCCGTCAGTTCGCGCGCATGGTTGGCATGCAGCGCCACCCAGGTGGTGGCGCCTTCGGCCTTGAGCGCAGCCACCATCTCGTCGCTGATGCGCGCGGGATCGGCCGCCGGCACGCGGGTGTGAAGGCGGATGATCTTGACGTGATCGATTCCGGCCAGATCGGCCATGATCTCGCCCATCCGCCGCGGCGACAACATCAGGGGATCGCCCCCGGTCAGGATCACCTCCCAGATCTCGCTGTGCGAACGGATATAGTCGACCGCCGCGCGATAGGCGGCGTCCGAGAGCGCGTTCTCCTTGCCGGGACCGACCATCTCGCGGCGGAAGCAGAAGCGGCAATAGACCGCGCAGACGTGAACGAGCTTGAACAGCACGCGGTCGGGATAACGATGCACGATCCCGGGAACCGGCGAGTGCGCATGATCGCCGATCGGATCTGCATTCTCGCCCGGCTGCATCTCCAGCTCTGCGGCAGTTGGAACGAATTGGCGCGCAATGGGATCGTCGGGATCGGACCTGTCGATCAGATCGACCAGCGCCGGCGTGATCGCAACCGCATAGCGTGCGGCAATGCGATCGAGCACCGGCAGCGCTGTGGCTGACACCAGCTGCTCGGCCACAAGTTCGGCCGGCTCGCGCAATGTGCGCGCAAGATTGCTCTTCATCATGTCTCGCTCAACGTTTCATTTGCAGGCGGCGTCCACACCACCTGATCAATTCGCGATGCGCCGCTCGCCAGCATTACCAGGCGGTCGAATCCGAGCGCGACGCCGCTCGCCTCCGGCATCGCCGCGACCGCGGCCAGAAAGTCCTCGTCCAGCGGATAGGCTTCGCAGTAGCGGCGTTGCTTCTCTGCCATGGATTGCGTGAAGCGCTTGCGCTGCTCCTCGGCGTCGGTCAGTTCGCCAAAACCGTTGGCGAGCTCGACACCGCAGGCATAGACCTCGAACCGCTCGGCGACTCGGGGATCGCCCGCCTTCACGCGCGCCAGTGCCGCCTCTGGAGATGGGTATTCGAACAGAATGGTCAAACGGCCCTGCCCCAGATGCGGCTCGACATGCTCGACCAGAACCTTGCTGAAGATGTCGGACCAGGTGTCATCCTCGGCCACGCGGACCTTGCCGGCAGCTGACCGCGCGAGCGCGGCGCGGTCGCCCTCGCCGCCGGAAATGGTCGCAAGCAGGTCGATTCCCGCAAACTGCTCGAAGGCGCTGGCAACCGTCACAAGCTCCGGCTCGGCGAAAGGATCTGCGGTCCGGCCGCGGAAGGTGAAGGCGCCGATACCGGTCGCCTGGGCCGCGCGGGCGATGAGGACGACGCAGTCGGCCATGATGGCGTCATAGGGCGCGCCTGCCCGGTACCATTCCAGCATGGTGAATTCGGGCAAATGCAGGTCGCCGCGCTCACGGTCCCGGAACACCCGGGCGAACTCGAAAATCCGGGTCTCCCCGGCCGCCAGCAGCTTCTTGCAGGCGAATTCCGGCGAGGTCCGCAAATATCGGCTCACACGGCTGCCGTCGGGCCGCATGATCTCGGTCCGGGGGGCGTGCAGGTGGGTCTCGTTGCCCGGGGAGACCTGGAGAACGGAGGTTTCGACCTCGACGAAGCCCTGCTCGACGAAAAATCCCCGTAGAGCCCCAGTGATGGCTCCCCTGGCCTGCAAGAAGGGCCGGCGGTCGAGATGCCGCGAGGGGGACCAGAACGGCGACATCGGCTTGTCCCCAGCCATTAACCGGCTGTCCCGCAGGCCAGCAAAATGCTGGCATCCAACGGCAAAACCAGTATGTTGCGGCCCGAAACGGGTGCCGCGGTCTGATTTGGGGCCCCAGGTCCCCCATCAATTTGACCACGTCCTGGCCCGAGCCGGGCCAAGCAAGCAGGAAATACAGCTTTGAGAGTCATCGCCAGTTCTATTCGCAAGGGCAACGTGATCGAGCAAGACGGCAAGCTATATGTCGTCGTGACCGCCGAGAACATCCATCCCGGCAAGGGCACCCCGGTCAGCCAGATCGAAATGCGCCGAATCTCGGACGGGGTAAAGATCTCCGAGCGCTACAAGACCACCGATCAGGTCGAGAAGGCCACAATCGAAGAGCGCAACTACACCTTCCTGTATGAAGATGGTGACGGCTATCACTTCATGAACCCGGAGACCTATGACCAGGTCCAGGTGTCCAAGGATGTGATCGGCGATGCGGCGGCCTTTCTTCAGGAGAGCATGACGGTCAAGCTATCGCTGCACGGTTCCAACCCGGTATCGATCGCCCTGCCGCAGCGCGTGACGCTGGAAGTGATCGAGACCGAGCCCGTGACCAAGGGGCAGACCGCCTCCTCGTCCTACAAGCCCGCCGTGCTCTCGAATGGCGTTCGCACCACGGTGCCGCCGCACATCGCCGTCGGCACCCGAATCGTCGTGATGACCGAAGACGGCTCCTACTCCGAGCGTGCCAAGGACTGACGGGACCAAAGCGAGCGCAACAGGTGCCGCCGGGGGCGAGACAGTGGTTGGGAAAAGTTTCCGCTTCGTCTCGCAACTTCTGGCGTCGCTTTCGCTCCTCATTGCCTCTCCACTTGCTGCGGATGAGTTCCGCAGCCCCTCACTCACGGCGCTGCGCGTCGATTGGCGCGCGGCGCTTGACCAGCTCCGCACCGAAATCAACGTCCATCCCCGGGCCGCGGAAGACTTCATCTTCGCACCCCGTCGTTCGGTGCCGCGCTACGATCCGCGCGCGATGCCGGCGCTGGTGCAGCTCAACGCGATCTCCTCGCAATTCTTCACCGGCATCGCCCGCAGCTCCGTGCCCGTGCTGCTGCCGTTCGACGCTGCCGCGTATCTCGAAGCTCGGCGCAATGGCGCGCCGGCGACCGTCGCGCTGTCGCGCTACCAGGCTGACTTCAATTCCGTCGACCTGTTCGATGCCGGTCCCGCCGGCTACAGCGCGACCTTTTCGTTCGAGCCTGGTACCGGAGACGGCATGCCGAGCCGGGTCTTCGCAAGGCCGGTCGAGGTGCAGATCACGGGCTCGGCGCTGGTCTATGACATTGCCGATCCCTCGGGCGGCAAGGGCGAGCCGGTCAAACCGCTCGCGGCGCTCTACCCGGACCTGCGCAAGTTCATCCGGGAAGGCTATATGCGCTACGCTTTCACCCGTTTCGGCGTCGCCTATGTGGTGTCGATCCAATGCCTCGACAGCGTTGCCAAGCCGCGGCGGCTTGCCTGCAAGGAGGCCTATCCGATCGCCGAGCGCTTCCTGAAGGCGCTGCGCGTGGCGGGCGGCCAGCGCATGCGGCCGCTCACGGACATCGCTTCCAACATTCTCGATCGTCCCAGGGCACGTTCCCCGGACTTCACCTACCGGCCGAGCGGCGACATCATCCCGAACACCGGCTATCGCAAGCAGGGCGGCCATCCCGACGTGATGGCCTACGCACAGATCCGGTTTCCTCTCGAGAAGGCGCCCGCGTTCGTACACTCGCAATCCTATGCCAAGCGCGACAAGATGGAGAGCACGACCGCTTACCCCTGGCGCGACAATTTCTGCGAATCCCGCAGTTTCGAGGTCTGGCAATGCGGCGGCGGTTATGGCCATCAGGGCGAGGACATCCGCGCGGCTGAGTGCCCATCGCCTGGTGAAGGCCGCCACGCCTGCGATCCAAAGCAGCGCGCCGTCGTCGCCGTGCGCGATGCGAGGGTCATACGCGCTGCCAAGGATCAGGCCGTGACGCTGCAAATCAACAGCCGGACCGAGCACATCCGTTTCCGCTACATGCATATGAACCCGCAGGCGCTGAACGCCGACGGCCTGCTCAACGGCCGCATCGTATCGGAGGGCGAGAAGATCGGCGTGGTCTCGAATTATCTCGACCATCCCGCCGGCACCTCGATGCACCTGCATTTCGACGTGCAGGTGTTCACCCGCGACGGCTGGATCTGGGTCAGTCCTTACGTCACGCTGGTCTCGGCCTATGAGCGCCTGATCCGCGCCCGCGGCCGCGAGGTCGGCCCGGAGATCGCCGGCACGCCACAGCCCGTGGCGCATGCGCTGCCGGAGGACGTGCTCAAGCCGGACCTGCGCGAGGGATCGGGCGGCGACGAGAACTGACGGCTTGCTCTTTCCAATGCCAGGCAGCGCAAAAGCGTGTTGCCGCACACACGGCCCACTGAAGGCAGAAGGAACTGGGTTGATGAGTGCCGGACTGATTGGTCTCCTCGATGATATCGCCGCGATTGCAAAGGTGGCGGCAGCCTCGCTCGACGATGTCGCGGGCCAGACGGCCAAGGCGGGAGCAAAGGCGGCTGGCGTGGTCATCGATGATGCAGCCGTCACTCCGAATTACGTGATCGGCTTTGCCTCGAAACGCGAACTGCCGATCGTAGGCAAGATTGCGGTTGGGTCGCTGCGCAATAAATTGCTGATCCTGCTGCCCATTGCCCTGTTGCTTGGTTATTTCCTTCCCGCCGCGGTCACGCCGCTGCTCATGCTGGGCGGCGCCTTTCTGTGCTATGAGGGCACCGAGAAGGTGCTCGAAGCCGCGATGCCGCATGATGCGCGCCACCACGAAGCCCAGCCCCAGCCAATTGCATTGAACGCGCGGTCGGTCGAGGACGAGAAAGTCGCAAGCGCCATCAAAACGGATTTCATCCTGTCGGCGGAGATCATGGCGATCACGCTGGCGGCCGTCCCGGCGGGCAGCATCTGGACCCAGGCGCTCGTGCTCGCACTCGTCGCCATTTTCATCACTGTTGGAGTCTACGGCGTGGTCGCCTTGATCGTGAAGGCGGACGATGTCGGCCTGGCCCTTGCGCGGTATGACAGCGCCTCGCTTGTTGGCGGCGCAATCCGATTGCTTGGACGTGCGCTGGTCCGCGGCATGCCTGTCTTCCTGGCGGTGCTGAGCACCATCGGCACCGCCGCGATGATCTGGGTCGGTGGCGGCATCATCCTGCACGGCATCGAACAATACGGCCCACCGGTAGTCGGCCATACGGTTCATGCCGCGACCGAGGCTGCCGCGCACCGCCTTCCCTCCATTGCCGGCACCGTCGGATGGGCGGTCGAGGCAGCCATTTCAGGCGTTATTGGGCTCCTTGTCGGCGCAGTTGCGATACCGGCCGTCACATACGGTCTTTCACCGCTATGGAAACGTCTGAAGCGATCGCAGCCGACCTGAACAAAAGCGGCTGCAGATTGCGGGTGCCGGCTACTCCAGCAACGTCGTGAGTTGCGCGCCCTCGTCCGCCACGAACACGGCAATCAATTCCGCCGGCTCCGTGGTGCTGGCATTGGCCGAGACCAGATGCGTCGAGCCGGGCGGCTCGAAGAAGGACTGGCCGACGCCGAACGTCTCGACCGGGCCGCCGCCGAGTTGGGAGCGGATCTTGCCCTTGGTTATGTAGGCGGTGACGGATCCTGCGTGACGATGCGGCCGCGAGAACCCGCCAGGGCCGTAGAACACGCGCACGATGGTGACGCGCTTGCCCGGCACGTTCGGCAGCGCGTAGGAGTCGATCGGCTCGACCTTGTCCAGCGGCGAGCTTTCGGCGGCGGTGGCGCAGAGCGGCGCGAGTGCGCCGGAAATGGTGTCCATCGTCACCGGCAACGCCTTGCCGATCGCAAGCGCGCACGCAAGCCCGCCGACGACGGCGATCGCCATCGAACGCGATGGCGCCAATGTGGTGGGCAAACTTACTACCGTCATCACGATCTCCCTTCGTTGCAATCAGGATGCCGCCGCATTCGCTGCGACCGGTCGCTTCGCCGGTGTCCAGCGAAACGCCGCACCGAAACGATTCCAGACGTTGATCGAGGCAACCGCAGAGGTCAGGTACGTCAGTTCGGTCTCGGAGAATTCACGGCTCGCCTCGGCATACACGCCCTCGCCGACTCCGTCGGGCAGGCAGGTCAGCGCCTCGGTCCAGGCCAGCGCGGCACGTTCGCGCGCGGAAAAGATCGGCGCCTCGCGCCAGACCACGACCAAATTGAGCTTGTCGACGGGCACGCCGATCCGCTCCGAAAGCAGGATGTGATGCTGCACGCAGAAGGCGCAGCCGTTGATCTGCGATGCCCGGAGCTTGACCAGTTCGAGAAGCTGCTTGTCGAGACCGGCCTTGGCCGCCACCTGGCCGAGCGCCAGCACCAGCTCATACGCATCCGGCGCGATCTTCTTGAAATCCTCGTATTCGCTGCGGGCGTGTGACATTGCCGTTCACCTCGTGGTATTGTAAGACCGCTTACATCTTATAAGAGCACTTACATGTTTCGCAAGTCGCCCAGTATCACGAGATCGAAATCCCGGCGCAAGACTGCCAAGCCTGACGCCGTGCGCGTGCCAGCCCCAGGGGAAGGCAAGCGCGGCGAGCAAGGCTATCTCGGCTATCTCTTGCGCCAGGCCCACGCCGCAGTCCGTCTGACGATGGAGCGGTCGCTCGCCGATCTCGGTGTCACCTCACCGCAATTCGCGGTGCTGACCATGCTCAACGCCTATCCGGGCCTCTCGGGCGCCGACGTTGCCCGCCTCACCTTTCTGACGCCCCAGACCGTCGGCGTCATCATCCGCAATCTCGAGCGTGACGGCGCGATTGTGATGACGCCGCATCCCGTCCACGGCCGCATCCAGCAATGGACGCTGACGCCGCGCGGCACGGCGCTTTTGAAAGCGTGCCGGGAAAGGGTGATTGCGTTGGAGAAGCGGCTGGCCGCCGGGCTCGATGTCAAGGCCGAGGCAAGCATTCGCCGCTGGCTCGCAGGCATCGCGGCCGATTTGCAGGAGGACTAGGCGAAGCGCGCTTGCCGCTGGCGGGACCTAGTCGCCGCCTCCGCCGTCGCCACCGTCCGAATCCGGGAAGTCACTGACGGCGCCGTGGAATACCGCGCCCAAAGTTCTCCGCGAGGATCATCAGGACGACGACGAACAACCCGGCGCCGAACGGCCAGGGATTGGCGCGGATGATGTCGAACAGCTCCTGCATTCACGCATTGTGCGCAGACGGAAGCGAATCGACCGTAAAGTGACAGGCTCAAAATTGGGGATATCCGACCCGTTGCAGGCGCGCCCTACCCGCCCTTCAACACTTTCTTAACCTCGCCATCGGGCCAGGTCTCGCCCGCTGCGATCACCCGCACGCGGCTTTGATCGGCGTCGTTCACCAGCTCATGCGAACTCACCCGCTCGCCGCTTCGCTCCAGGTGCAGATCGGTTTCGGGCTTCCAGCTCAGTGTGGTGGCGAGATCGCCAGGGAAAATCTGCCATTGTGATCCGTCGTCGAGCTCGACGACGTGGCTCTCTGCATGCGCGCGTATCTTCATTCGACCCCGAATTCTCGACGGAAGGCGGGCCCCGACCATCGGCCGGGGCCCCGCTCCGTTAGTCGTTGTCGTGATGAATCACGGTCTTTTCGCGGTTACCGAATTCATCTTCCTTCTTGATGACGGTGGTGCGGTCGGCAGGCTCGCGCTCCTTGATCACGGTGGTGCGATCACGATCGCGGTCACGCTCTCGATATTCCGGGGACTGTCCGACGGTCACGCCGGCGCCGACCGGACCAACATGAACACCGACTTCGTCGGCGAATGCGGGGGCTGCGATAGCGGTGACCATGGCGGCCGCAAACAGATATTTCCTCATCTCGTCCTCCTCGATTGCATGCGGAGGGAATGCGTGAGTGCGACAATTTGTTCCGGAAGGAACAGGACGGACGTCCCGACCCTCCAGGAACCGACTCACAGGAGCCGCATTTCCCGCTACAATAAGTCGATGAAACACGCTGATTCCTCGATCCATCATACCCGCCGCGCCTTCACGATCGGCGCCGCCACCCTGCTCGCTTTCCCGACGCATGTCTTCGCCGCACCTCCAGGCTTCGACGAATGGCGTGAGGGTTTTCGCGCTCGTGCCATGGCCAAGGGCATCTCGGCTGCGACATGGCAGCGTGCGATGGCGCGGGTCGAGCCCGACATGAGCGTGTTCAAGCAGATGCGGAACCAGCCCGAATTTCATGAGCAGGTCTGGCAATACATCAACCGTCGCGTCTCCGACTGGCGCATCATCAACGGCAAGATCGCGCTGAAGAACAACGAGGCGCTGCTCGCGCGCATCGAGCGCGATTTCGGCGTCGAGCGCGGCACGCTGCTGGCGCTGTGGGGCGTCGAGTCCGCCTATGGCGATCCGCTGGTGCAGCAGAACCACATGACGCCGGTGTTTCCCTCGCTCGCCGCCCTCGCCTGGAACGAACCGCGACGCAAGGCCTATTGGGAAACCGAGCTGATCAACGCGCTACGCATCGTCGACAAGGGCTGGAGCACGCCGGAGCAGATGCAGGGATCCTGGGCCGGCGCGATGGGGCATTCGCAATGGATGCCGGAAGTCTGGCTCAATGTCGGCATCGACTATGATGGCGACGGCAAGGTGTCGCCGTTCGGCAAGCCCGACGACGCGCTGGGCTCGACGGCAAAATATCTCGTCAATCGCGGCAAGTGGCACCGCGGCGAGCATTGGGGCTACGAGGTGCGCACGCCCGGTGAGATGAGCGGCAGCCGGACCTATGCGGCTTGGCAGGCGGCCGGCGTCACCCGCGCCGACGGCCAGCCATTCCCGCAAGCCTCCGCATCCGCGCAGATGTGGACGCCGGTTGCGGGCGGGCCGACGTTTCTGCTGGGACCGAATTTCAACGCGGTGAAGAGCTACAATCCCTCGATGAACTATGCCCTGGCGATCTGCCATCTCGGCGACCGCTGCCTCGGCGCCCCGCCTTTCATCCAGCCGTTCCCCGGCTCCGAGCGCGCGCTGACACTCGCCGAGGTGCAGGAGATGCAGACGCGCCTGACCAAGGCGGGCTTCGACACCGGCGGCACCGACGGCCGCGTCGGCAACGACACGATGAAGGCAATCAAGGATTTTCAGCAGAGGGCCGGTATCGTGCCTGCGGACGGCTATGGCGGGCTGAAGGTGCTGGCGAAGCTACGCCAGGGGTCTTAGGCCGGCTCAATGCCGGTATTGCGGCTCCTCCGCATCGAGCTGCCGCCGGATCGCCGCAAGATGCAGCCGTGCAGATTCGGAATCGCCCTCGCGCATCTGCCTGTAGGTCTCGGCTGCAATCGCGGGATCGACCGGCAGCATCTGTCGCCCGGTCGACATCGCCAGCACCTGCACCTCGGCGGCGCGTTCGAGATAGTAGAGATCGTCCCAGGCTTCCGCGATGGTCGGTGCCAACACCATCACGCCGTGATGCTTCATGAAGATGATATCGGCATCCCCAACGGCGGATGCGATGCGCGCACCTTCGCGGTTGTCGAGCGCAAGGCCATTGTAGTCGCGGTCCACGGCCGTGCGACCATAGAACTTCAGCGCGGTCTGGCCGGCCCAGATCAGCGGATCGCCTTCGGTCATCGACAGCGCCGTGGCGTAGGGCATGTGGGTGTGGAAGGCGACCTTGGCGCGCGGCAGGCGCTTGTGCATCTCGGCATGGATGTAGAACGCGGTCGCCTCGGGTACGCCCTCGCCGTCGAGCACGCTGCCGTGGAAATCGCAGATCAGCAGCTTTGACGCGGTCAGCTCGCGGAAGGCGTAGCCGTAAGGGTTGACCAGGAAGAGATCGTCATGGCCCGGCACCACGGCCGAGAAGTGGTTGCAGATGCCCTCCTCAAAGCCGTTGCGCGCAGCCATCCGAAAGCAGGCGGCAAGATCCTCGCGCGCGCTGCGGATCGCGTCGGTGACGAGGTCCGGACGGTTCGAGCGGAACGTTGCCGGCGTGGAGGACGAAGAGTGAAGGCTGTGCGCCATGGCGGAAGGACACCTCTGTCGTTCGGAAGACGCCCGCGTTGTACAGGTCCGACGCCTGCGCGTCAGCCCCCGCGCGCGCCACCCTGCCCTTCGCAGCCCGCGAGGCGGTCTATTGCCGCCGCGGCACGCCGCCGGCATTCATGCCGCCGTCGATGACGAGCTCGCTGCCGGTGACGTAGCGCGAGGCATCGGAGGCCAGATACAGCACGCCGGAGGCAATTTCAGAAGCATGGCCGGCGCGGCCGAGCGGCGTGACGAGGCGCGCACGCTCCTCGGGATCGATCGGTGCATTGCCCTGGTTGCCGGTCGCGCCGGTCGGGATCTTGCCCCAGATCGGGGTGTCGATGATGCCGGGATGGACGGAGTTGACGCGGATGCCGTCGCCGGCGGCCGCGCACTCCATCGCGATCGACTTCGCGAACAGCCGCACGCCGCCCTTGGTCGCCGAATAGGCCGACAGCCCAGGCGCGCCGCGCAGGCCCGCGAGCGAGGACATCATGACGATCGAGCCGCCGCCGGTCTTGCGCATCAAGGGCAGGCAATGCTTGACCGAGAGGAAGACGCCGTCGAGGTTGATCGCGTTCTGCTTGCGCCAGTCGCTGAGCGTCATGTCGACGATCGAGGGCACGGCGATGCCGATGCCGGCGTTGGAGACGAGAATATCAAGCCGGCCAAAGCGCTTCGCGATCTCGGCTGTGATCTCGATCCAGCGCTCTTCGCTGGTGACGTCCTGCTCCAGGAAAATCGCCTTGCCGTCGGCCTTGGTGATGCGATTGGCGAGCTCGGGGCCGCGCAGCTCGTCGATGTCGGTGGCAATGACGGTGGCGCCCTCGCGCGCGAATAGCTCGACGACGGCTTCGCCGATGCCGGAGGCGCCGCCCGTCACCAGCGCCACTTTACCCTCAACCTGCCCTGCCATGTTCACTCCCAGTTTTGCTGTTAGCTTTTTTGTTGTTTGCCGGGCCTATCTAATCATGGATGGTCCCTGATCGGGTAGCGCGACGTCGATGACGCGGAATTGCACACGCTCGGCGCCCTGATAGCGATCGACCGACAATGATCCCGCGACATGCAATTGCTGGCCGCGATTGGCAACGAGCGCGTTGCCGAGCTTCTGTCCGATCGAACGGAACGCGATGCCGTTGACGATGGCGCCGTCGCCCGACTTGAAGCGTAGCCTCAAATGTGCCTGTCCCACCTCGTCGGCATAGACGAGCTGGTGCGCCGGCAGCGCCAACACGACTTCCGGATTGCCGCTGCCGAAGGGACCCGCGCGGTTGAGCGTCGCTGCAAGCTCGGTCGTCACCGCGCGCGCGGAGACCGCGCCGTCGATGTAGAGCTCGTTGACGTGGCGCGCCTCGGCAACGTCGCGCCCCAACGCATTCTCGAGGTAGGCGCGAAACTCGGCGAGTTTTTCCTTCCGTAGCGTGACCCCCGCAGCCATCGCGTGGCCGCCCCCCTTCAGCAGAATGCCATCGGCGACCGCCTGCCGCACGGCCTTGCCGATATCGACGCCGGCAATCGAACGGCCGGAGCCGGTGCCGATGCCGCCGGGCTCCAGCGCGATCGCAAAGGCGGGCCGCGAGAACTTCTCCTTCAACCGGGACGCAACGAGACCGACCACGCCGGGATGCCAGCCTTCGGAGGCCGTGACGATCACGCCGATCTTGTCCTCGAGCCCGATCGAGGCGAGCGCCTCGGCTTCGGCCTGCGCTTCGGCCGCCTGCTCGATGACCCGGCGCTCGCTGTTGAGGCGGTCGAGTTCGGCGGCGATCCGCGCGGCCTCGACGCTGTCACCCTCCAAAAGCAGGCGCACGCCGAGATCGGCGCGGCCGATGCGACCGCCGGCATTGATGCGCGGCCCCAGCATGAAGCCGAGATGCCAGGCCTCCGGCGGGCCGTTGAGCCGCGCCACGTCCATCAGCGCTGTGTGGCCGACATGGTCGCGCCGCCGCATCGCGATCAGGCCCTTGGCGACGAACGCGCGGTTGAGACCGATCAGCGGCGCGACATCAGCAACCGTGCCGAGCGCGACGTGATGCAGCATGCCGAGCAGATCCGGCTCGGGCATCTCCGCATTCCAGAAGCCGCGCTGGCGTAATTCACGATTGACCGCGACCAGCGTCACCAGCACGAGGCCGACGGCGGCGAGATGGCCGAGGCCGGAGAGATCGTCGAGCCGGTTCGGATTGACCAGCGCGTCGACCTCCGGCAGCTCCGTGCCGGCCTGATGATGGTCGATCACGACGACGGACATGCCGATACGTTTTGCTTCGGCGAGCGGCTCGATGCTGGTGGTGCCGCAATCGACGGTGACGAGCAGCGTGGCGCCCTTTTCGGCCAGCGCGCGCACGGCTTCCGTGTTGGGCCCGTAGCCCTCGAAGATGCGGTCGGGAATGTGGATCAGCGGATCGAGCCCGCAATGCCGCAGATGCCAGGTCAGCAGCGCCGCCGAGGTCGCGCCGTCGACATCGTAGTCTCCGAAGATCGCGACCTTCTCGCCGTTCGCTGCGGCATCCGCGATCCGCTTCGCGGCGGCCTCCATCTCCGTCACCGTGAACGGGTCCGGCAGAAGCTTGCGGATGGTGGGATCGAGGAAATCTGCGACGGCGTCGCTGTCGACGCCGCGGCCTGCCAGCACCCGCGCCAGGAGCTCGGGCAGTTGGTGGCGCTGCACGATGGCAAGCGCTTTCGCCGCCCCGCGGGCATCCAGCCGGTCGCGCCAAAGCTTGTCGGTGAGCGAGCGCGCCACTCCCAGGAACGCCTGGGGCGCTTCGACGGGCAAGGCGGTAGCGGGCGGCGTCATGAACAGCTGTCGGTTTGAGGAACCTGGGAGCCGGAGGGATTGCATCGTCCGGCCGACGGACGATTGGCCCGCAATCCCTCGGGATTTGCAACGTCTGCGCGGCACAAAGCGGTGGATTGCCGCTTTGCTACCCGGACTGACTATCATTTGAGCATTCCGCAAAACAGCAAATTAAGCAGGCGTTAGGCGGAATCTTCGAAAAAGAATCGTATTCGATCTGTCAGTGATTGTTCCGGGTTCGTTGCAGATCAGACCTCATTGCCAAGGGAAGCCCCCGATGTCTGCTGCGCTGGGTCTCAAAGCCAAGCCGATCGCAAATGAACCCGCTAATGATGATTCCGACATCTCCGCGCTGATCAACCGCCTCACGGCGGAGGTCAACCAGATCGCGGTCGACAAGACCAAGGCGATCCAGCAGATCACCAACCAGATGAAGATGCTGGCGCTGAACGCGTTGATCGAAAGCTCGCGCGCCGGCGCGCAGGGCGCGGGCTTCGCGGTGGTGGCGCAGGAGGTCCGCGGCGTCGGCCAGCAGGTCGAGACTATCGCCCGCGAACTCGAAAGCCAGCTGACCAAGCGCACCGGCGACCTCGTCGCCTCGATCGACCGCATGAGCCAGCGCTCGCGCGGCGAGCGCATGGTCGACCTCTCGCTCAACGCCATCGAGCTGATCGACCGCAACCTCTATGAACGGACCTGCGACGTGCGCTGGTGGGCGACCGATTCCGCGCTGGTCGATTGCGCGGCCTCGCCCGACGCCGCGGCCGTGTCCCATGCCTCGCAGCGTCTCGGTGTGATCCTAGGAGCCTACACCGTCTATCTCGACCTCTGGCTCTGCGATCTCGACGGCAACGTCATCGCCAACGGCCGCGCCGACCGCTTTCGCGCTGTCGGCCAGAACGTCGCCCACACCAAATGGTTTCGCGAGGCCAAGACCCTGCGCTCCGGCGACGACTATGTCGCCGGCGACGTCGAGAACCAGCCGCTGCTCGGCAATGCCCAGGTCGCGACCTATTGCGCCAGCGTCCGCGCGGGCGGCCAGGCCAACGGCGCGCCGATCGGGGTGCTCGCCATCCATTTCGACTGGGAGGCGCAGGCCCGCGCCATCGTGCAAGGCGTGCGCGTTGGCGACAGCGACAAGGCGCGCGTGCTGCTGGTCGACTCCAATCTTCGCGTGATCGCCGCTTCCGACGGACAAGGCATTCTCAGCGAACGCATCTCGCTGTCGCTCAACGGCCAGCGTTCCGGCTTCTACCAGGACGGCTCGGGCACGCTGGTCGCGTTCCATGCGACGCCCGGCTACGAGACCTATCGCGGCCTGGGCTGGTACGGCGTGATCGTCTGCGGGGCCTGAAGCTGGAGGCGGCTCGCCTATCCAACTCAAAACCGTGAAAACAACCCCATACACGGTAGCCATCCGGTTGTTTTCATGACAGTTTTTTCGCCGTTTGACGCCTGCAAAACACTGGCATGCATGCCATCATGGCGTCGTTCGCGGTCCAGGCTCAAAGCGCGAGGCTCTGGCGATCTCGTCTTCGGCGGCCTGCACCGCCGCGATTCCGAGCGTTTGCGACGGACGCTCTCCGAACATTGCCAGGTAGTATTGCGAGAACCGGCCGAGTTCGTAAAAGCCCTGCTGCATGGCGACCGCTGTCACGGTGGTCGAGCCGGGTGCGCTCTGGTGCAGGATCGAATGAACAGCGCAAAGACGCTTGTGCCTGAGGAAGCTGACCGGGCCGAGACCGAATACCTCCTGAAACGCGCGGTGTAGGGTGCGCCGCGATACGCCGAGCGCCGCGCAAATTTCCGACACGTGCATCGGACGGGTGCCGGCGTCGTCGAGAAACTCCTCGACCTTGCGGATCAGCCGTCGCGCGGAAGGGAGCCAGCCATTGCCGTCGGGTGGCAGCGACGACGCGACGTTGGCAGCCATGCATTCGGCGATCGATCGTTTCCAGAAATCGGCTGTTGATGGCGTCAGTCCGTATTTGTTGTCGCGCAGGTGCGACATGATCCGGACCAGGCGGCGCGAGGCGATCGCGCCGCTCTCGATGTCCGCGCGGAAATGACCGCGGCTGCGCCAGGTGTCAGGATCACTCAGCCGTGCTTTTCCGGCGAACAGCGTCGCGACCTCGTTGAGGTCGAACCGCATGGCGGCGTAAGCGGAGCCGCCGTGAAAAACACCGTCATGTTCGAGCAGCGGCGGAATGACGAGCACATCGTTGAGCTGCATGTCGAACGACCAGTGGGCGACGCGCTCTTCGGCCGCGAGCAGCATCCCGATGATCAGCTTGTCGTCGCTGGAAACCCGCTGCGTGCGCATGCCGACGTTGAACGCACCAATGCTGAGCGAGAAGTCGCCGATGCCGACATGGGACAACGTTCCGCGCAACCGACCGCGGCCGAGTTGCATCACATCGACATGCGAGCCGTGGACGGCCTGCTGAAGTCCTTCGAAACCGTCCAGCTTGCGCGAATCAACCAGGAGGACTTGCCCCATGGCTGTACCGTGTTACTGAAGCGCGACAATTCTGCGGCACGCGAGGCCTCACCAACTCCCCCGCAGACTGGCACAAACTGCACATCACAGCCGTCCAATCTTCGGGTACCGTTTGCAACCTTAGCGATATTGAGCGGACGCGCTTTGGGGATGGCAGAGCGCACGCGGCATGGATTTGCCGCGTGGTCGAAAACGTGCGTGCAAAAGAAAGAGATGTTGACGCAGCGTCCTTCTCTCCCCGAGTGCCAAAAAAATGGGGCTAGACAATGCGTCTAATGGGCCGGGCAGAGAGCTATCGTCGAAGTCTGCCAGGTTGGCGCAGTAGCATCAGGTGGACTACGAGCATCGGAGCTTCCACCATGTTGCGAGCAGATCTGCGAGATGGTCTTCATTCCCGGCGGAACCTTTCGCATGGGATCCGACCATCATTATCCCGAGGAAGCGCCGAGCCATCGCGTTGCTGTCGACGGCTTCTGGATAGACCGCACGCCCGTGCGCCGGTCTTCAAATCATCCGGCAACCACTCGCAGTGATCCAGACCGGCAGTTCAAGCAGTTCGTCGACGCAACCGGCCATGTCACCGAGGCGCAGATCGTTCCCGATCCGAAGGACTATCCGGGCGCGCTGGCAGAGATGCTCTACGCGGGATCGCGGGTGTTCTCACCGCTGCCGCGCATCACCGATCTCACCGACTGGAGCCAGTGGTGGACATTCCTGCGCGGCGCCAACTGGCGTCATCCCTATGGTCCTGGCAGCAACATCGAGGATCTCGACGATCATCCCGTCGTCCACGTCTCCTTTAGCGATGCGGCAGCCTATGCCCACTGGGCCGGCAAGGGCCTGCCGACGGAGGCGGAATGGGAATTTGCGGCGCGTGGCGGCCTCGAGGCGGAGGAATACGCCTGGGGCGATGCGCTGATGCCGGGCGGCAAACACATGGCCAATATCTGGCAGGGCAACTTCCCCGTCCAGAATCTCGGCGAGGATGGGTACGAGCGTACCTCGCCGGTCATGGCCTTCCCGCCGAACGGCTACGGCCTCTACGACATGATCGGCAATGTCTGGGAGTGGACCTCCGACTGGTGGTCGTCAAAACACGCCGCCGACGCCGCAAAACCCTGCTGCATCCCCAAAAATCCCCGCGGCGGCGGTGAGCACACAAGCTACGACCCTCGCCTCCCCGACATCCAGATTCCGCTCAAGGTCCTCAAGGGCGGCTCGCACCTCTGCGCGCCGAACTATTGCCGCCGATACCGCCCGGCCGCGCGGCACGCCGAGCCGGTCGATACCTCGACCAGCCATGTCGGGTTCCGCTGCGTAGTGCGATTGCCGTCTGTAACCGAACGCCGACACGAAGGACGTGCTGCAATCTAGCGCGCGCCGCTGGTGGTGGCTGGCGCCAGCGGTGCGCTCCGCGCGTCGGGCTATTTCGATATGCAACTTATCTATCGGCGATCGATAAACATCTTCATCATTTTTGGACAAGGCGGGCCGGTTACAGGCAAGAGCCTGCCCCATTTCCCCGGTAAGAGTCGCCTCATCGCATCGCGACGCGCGCGCCGTCGACCCTGAAACGCTCGCGCCCGCAACGTGCCGAGGAGATAGGCCATGAAGATCGTCGTGATCGGCGGGACCGGATTGATCGGATCCAAGCTGGTGGCGAAGCTCAAGCAGCAAGGCCACGACGCGGTCGCGGCTTCGCCGAAGTCGGGCGTGAACGCGGTGACCGGGGAAGGTCTCGCAGCAGTGCTGGCGGGCACCGATGTCGTCGTCGACGTTGCCAACGCGCCGTCCTGGGAGCCCGCGGCCGTGCTGGAATTCTTCGAGCGTTCGAGCAAAAACCTCGCTGCGACTGAGGCCGCAGCGGCCGTGAAGCATCATGTGGCGCTCTCGATCGTCGGAACCGAGCGCTCGCCCGATAACTCCTATTTTCGCGCCAAGCTGGCGCAGGAGACTATCATCAAGTCTTCGCCGGTCCCCTACTCGATCGTCCGCGCCACCCAGTTCTTCGAATTCCTCAGCGCCATTGCCGAGATGGGTGCGGCCGAGGGTGGGATCGTTGTTCCCTCGGCATTGTTTCAGCCCATCGCGGCCGAGGACGTGGCCGATCGCCTCGCAGAAGTCGCGATTAGCCCGCCGCTTAACGGCACGATCGATATCGCAGGACCTGAGAAGGCGCCCTTTAATGAATTCATCGCACGCCGCCTGAAGGCGTCCGGCGACCCCCGACCGGTGGTGGGAGACCCAAAGGCGCCGTACTACGGCGCTCCCATCGACGACACATCGCTGAACCCTCTTGGCGAGGCGCGGCTTGGCACGACGCCGCTCGCAACATGGCTCGCGAGACTTTGAGGAGACCCCCATGCGCAGATTGCTGATCGCAACCGCTGTTTATGCCGCATCATTCCTGACAGCCCATGCCGCCGAGACGGCGACGCCCACGGCCAAGGTGACGGTCGTGTTCGACCAGGCGCTGCCCAATGTCCCGGGCAAGAGCATGAAGGGCGTGCTGGTCGAGTATGGTCCCGGAGGCTCCTCGCCGGCCCACATCCACGCGCCCTCGGCTTTCATCTACGCCACCGTCCTGGAAGGAGCGATCCGCAGTCAGGTCAATGACGGCCCGGTCAAGGTCTTTCACAAGGGCGAGAACTTCTCCGAAAAGCCCGGCGACCGCCATGCCGTCAGCGCCAATGCCAGCGAGACCGAACCCGCAAAATTGCTGGCCGTCTTCGTGGTGGATACGGCCGACAAGGAGCTGACTATGCCGATCCCGAAATAGCGCACAATCGGCGAGCGGCATTGCCACCTCGAGGCGTTGATTTCATCCGGGGCTGCCTACGAATGCCACCGGCGTGCCTTTCGAGACACGCCCGGCGACGCGCTCGGCATCCCAATTGGTCAGACGCACGCAGCCGTGAGATTCCGCCTTGGAAATCTTCTCCGGCGAGGGCGTGCCGTGAATGCCGTAGCCCTCGGCAGACAGGTTGATCCAGACCGTGCCGACCGGATTGTTCGGGCCGGGCTTGATGGTGAAGGGCTTGCGGGAATGGACGCCCTTGAAGCGATAAGCGGGATTGTAGCGATAGTACGGATTTCGGCTGACTTCCGTGACCTTGAGCGTGCCTGAGGGCGACGGCTTCTCCTCGCTGCCGACCGTCGCGGGATAAAATCCGATCAGCGCATTCGTTTTGTCGAACAGTTTTACGGTCTGCCTGACCTTGTCGACCTCGATCCTCTCGGCCTTGGTGGGGATGCCCTCGCCTGCGCCTGATGTGTCCACCACGACGATGGTGTCGCCGGCGCGATCGAAATGGCGCCCGGAGTTGAGCGCGGCCAGGAGCTGCTCGCTCATGTGAAATTTCTCGGCCAGGGCCTCGCGCGCACTGGTGAAGCCGAGCTTTGTAAGCTCCTTCATGTCCTCCATCTTCGACGGCAGCTTTTTCAGGAAAGGACCCGCCACGTCCTGCTCGGTGATGGCATAGGTCATCGTCACCGGCCGGTCGTCCGCCCGTAACGCGGTCCAGACATCGTCCGTCACGGCGTCCGAAACCGGCAGCTGCCGTGCTTCGGCATAGGCCCGCAACGCCTTTTTGGCGTTCTCGCCGAATCTGCCGTCGATCGCGCCGGGCGAGAAGTGCGCGCGGTCCAGCAGGACCTGCAACCGGACCCCGGCCGCGGTCGGCTTATCGTTCGACAGGGTTTTCTTCGACGGCTCGGCGACGTTGATGGCAGCGGCGTTGATCTCCGCGGCGAACGCCGGCGGCGCAGCCAGAGCGAAGACCAGAAAGATGCAAATCTGCCCCGCTTTTCCGAGCGACATCGCCGGGTCCTTTCACGTTTCCGACGGTTCAGTGATCAACTCCCGAGCCGCGGCGCTAGCGAGCTTGCGGTATTGGTGTTCGTACTGCCTCGCCATTCGGCTCGCAGAGAAGCGCTCCTCGAAGCGGGCGCGCACCTTCCTTCGATCCAGTTTTCCCAGTTCGCCGATCGCCTTGACGGCCTGCTCCTCGTTCTCGACGATGAAGCCGGTCAATCCATGCTCGACGACTTCGGGGACGGAGCCGGAGCGATAGGCGATCACGGGCGTTCCGCATGCCATCGCTTCGATCATGACCAGCCCAAACGGCTCCGGCCAATCGATCGGAAACAGCAGAGCAGCGGCTTCGGCAAGGAAGGGCTGTTTCTTTGCGTCATCGACTTCACCAACAAGCCGGATATCCTTGCCGTCGACGTTCGGCTCGATGTGGTTCCTGAAGTAGGCCGTCTCGGCGCGCGGGACCTTCGCGGCGATATGGAGGGGCATCTGGACTGCGCGCGCGATACGGATGGCGTCCTGCGGACCCTTGTCTGCGGTGAGCCGCCCTAGAAACGCCAAATAGGACCCCTGTTCGTAGGACGGCCGAAACAGATCGGGCGGCAGCCCGTGCTGGATGGTTCCGATCCATTTCGCATCCGGAAGCGGCAGCCGCTGATGATCGGAAATCGACACGAAACATGCTTCAGGGAAGTGCCTGACGACGTCGGGTAGTCCGGGCAAGTCGAGGCGACCGTGCATGGTCGTGAGGAACGGCACGCCGAGACGACTGAGCAACGGCAGGGACAGCCAGTCGACATGCGCGTGGATTACGTCGAATTCTTTCGCACGCCTTGCGATTGCCTCCATCAGCATCGCGCTTGCGGCGGTCGGGTCCGCCCCCTTTTGTCCGAGCCGCAGCGCGCGGGGCCAGACCGGATGAAGCGCACCATTCGTCCTGGAATCGCCGCTCGCAAACAGCGTGACTTCGTGGCCGAGCTCCACCAGCCCATCCACCAGCCAGGCCACCACCCGCTCGGTGCCCCCGTAGAGCTTCGGAGGGACGCTTTCGGCCAGGGGAGCAAGCTGAGCGATGCGCATGGCAGGCTACCCGTCAAGCCGCCGCACGCACGATCAGCACGATCGCGGCGGACAGAAGGTTCGAAATCGCGAGCAGCGTCCAATTCGGCCTGGCACTTGCGGCCGCGACCCGGCAGACGAGCCCTTCCACGAGCCTTAACATTCGTCCTCGGGAAGCCGATCGAGGTAGGCAATCCCGAATCCCGTGAGTTCTTCGGCATCGCTCCCGCGCGCTTCCCATCTCCCTTGCAGATGACGCTCGAGCAGGCAGCGACGGCAATCTGCGGCATCGACGTGGCGATGCCGGGCGCGGTAAACGGACCAAGCAATATCCACCGCCGTTCGCAGCGGGTCGTCGTCTACCATGTTCCAACTCCGAGATGGAGACGTTCATGGGACAGCAACTCGTTACGACGGCGGAAGTTTCCACTTTTTCCCGGTGGGGCCCGAAGCTGCGCACGGCCACCGCGGGCACAAGCAGGCGCCCTCGGAGAAATCAGGCGACGCGACGAGCCGCCATCTCTCCGGCTAGCACCAGCGCGGCGCGGCTGGCCCCGATTGATGCAATGCCCTGCCCGGCAATGTCGTACGCGGTGCCGTGCGCGGGCGTGCAGATCGGGAACGGGAAGCCGCCAAGCAAAGTCACGCCACGATCAAAACCCATCAGCTTCATCGCGATCTGGCCCTGGTCGTGATACATCGTCAGCACCGCATCGAAGGCGCCGCCCTTGGCGCGCAGGAATACGGTGTCAGCGGGAAATGGCCCTTCCGCGGCAATACCATCGCGCTGGCCGGCGGCGACCACGGGCGCAATGATGTCGATCTCTTCGCGGCCGAAATTGCCGCCGTCACCGGCATGCGGATTGAGACCGGCGACCGCGATGCGCGGCCGTGCGAAGCCGGCGTTGCGCATGCAGGCATCGGTCAGCTTTAGCGCGCTATGGATGCGTTCGCCGGACAGTCGCGCGGCGACGTCCTTGAGCGGGATGTGGGACGTCACGCGGGCGTTCCACAGCCGGTCCAGCACATTGAACTCGCTTGCGGGGGTTTTGAGTCCGACCACTTCGGCGGAGAATGCGATCTCGTCGTCATACTCGGCGCGGGCCAGCCGCATCGCCTGCTTGTTGAACGGCGTGAAGCAGACGGCATCGACCCGGCCGTCGCGGCCGAGCTCGAGCGCGTGCTTGTAGTTGGCAAGCGCGAACCTGCCGCCGGCAAGGCTCGCGATCCCCTGCTGGATGTCGCCGGGATCGAGATGGCCGAGGTCGACGAACAGAGTCTCGCCCTCCGCCGCGCGCAGATCGGCCCCCTGCTCCACTGTTGTCAGCTCCGGCTCGACGCCGGCAACGCGCGCGCCCGCGTCGAAGATGCGGCGGTCGCCGATCACGACAATCTGGCTGCGGGCGCGGATATCGTCCTGCACCACGAGCTTTGCGGTCAATTCCGGGCTGATGCCGGCGGGATCTCCCATTGCCAATGCAATGAGCGGCTTTGCGGTCATATGATCACTTTCTCCCGAGCGGTCTCTTGAGCGGTCTCTTGAGCTCTCTCTTGCGTTCTCTCTTGGGCTGTCGTCTCGTCGGTGGACGGCGCAGGCTTGCGCAGCAGGCGCGCAAGCTGCAGCACGAGCGGAAGCAGCAAAAGTGCGATGCCGGCCACGATCAGGCATGTCACCAGCTTGTTGGCGAAGAAGATCCCGAGCGATCCCTTGGACATCAGCATCGACTGCCGGAACGCGTCCTCGGCCTTGTCCCCGATGACGATCGCGAGCACGAGCGGCGCCAGCGGATAGAACAGCTTCTTGAAGAGATAGCCGACGATGCCGAAGCCGAGCATCATGACGACATCGAGATAGGAGTTCGATACCGAATAGGCGCCGACGACGCAGATGATCACGATCAGCGGCGCGATGATCACGAAGGGAATCCGCATCAGGGCCGCGAAGACCGGAACGGTCAGCAGCACGAGTGCGACGGCGACGATGTTGCCGACATACATCGAGGCAATCAGGCCCCAGACAAAGTCCTTCTGGTCGACGAACAGCATCGGCCCGGGATTGAGGCCCCAGATCATCAGCCCGCCCATCATGACGGCCGCAGTGGCCGAGCCGGGAATGCCGAGCGAGAGCATGGGCAGAAGCGCGCTGGTGCCAGCCGCATGATCGGCCGTCTCCGGCGAGATGATGCCTTCAAGCTCCCCGGTGCCGAAATATCTGCCACGGCGCGAGAAGCGCCGGGCGATGCCGTAGCTCATGAACGATGCCGCAGTCGGGCCACCGGGCGTGATCCCCATCCAGCATCCGATCGCCGCGCTGCGCAACAGCGCAACGCTATGCCGCGGCAGGCGACCGATCGCGCGAAACACCTCGCGCCACTCTATCTTCGACGAGACCGCGCGGGCATGAAACTCCTCTTCGACGGCCACGAGCAGCTCGCCGATGCCGAACAGGCCCATCACCGCGACGACGAAGTTGACGCCCTTGACCAGCTCGTCGACGCCCATGGTGAGGCGCACGCTGCCGGAGACGGTGTCGATGCCGATGGCGGCGATGGCAAAGCCGATCGCCAGCGCGACGACAGTCTTGATCGGAGCAGCCCCGCCCATGCCGACGAAGCTGGCGAAGGCAAGAAAATAGACCGCAAAATATTCCGCCGGCCCGAAGGCGAGTGCGACTTGCGCCACCCATGATGCGAGGAAGGTGATCAGGATGACGCCGATCAGCGCGCCGAATGCCGCCGAGCCGAAGGCGGTGGCGAGCGCCGTCGTCGGCCGTCCATCGCGCGCCATCGGGTAGCCGTCGAAGGTGGTGGCGACAGACGACGGCTCGCCCGGGATGTTGAACAGGATCGAGGTCACGGATCCCCCGAACAACGCGCCCCAATACATGCTGGAGAGCAGGATGATGGCAGAGACCGGCTGCATGCCGAAGGTCAGCGGCAGCAGCAGCGACACCCCGTTCGGAGCACCCAGCCCAGGCAGCACGCCGACGAAAATGCCGAGCAGCACGCCGATCACCATCAGCGCCAGATGCGGCAGCGTGATCGCGATGCTGAAGCCGTGAAGGAGTTCTCCGAGATTGTCCATCGGCCTCTCCGTCAGAAGCCGAACGCCGCGGCGAGCGCGCCGTGCGGCAAGCTCACCTGGAACAGGCGCTCGAACACGACGTAGAGCGCAAGCGCTGTCGCCGCCGCCATGCCAAGCGCGCGCGGCACGGATTGTTGTCGGGGGATCGCCAGCACCGCGAAGATGTACAGGGCCGAGGCGACGTACATCCCGGCCAACGGGATCGCAGCCACGAAAATCGCGGCCGGCACGAACAGGCCGGCAAGCCGGCGCAGCTCGATCGATGTGATGGCAATTGGGACGCTGGCGAGCGTCGCGGCCGGCATGACACCTCGAAACAGGTTGTAGAGGCTCCCGAGCACGATGATGATCCCGGTCAGGAACGGAAACGTCCCGGCGTCCACGCCCGCGCTCGACCAGCCGATGCCGTTATCGAGGCTGGAAATGACGACCGCCACACCGAAGCTGCCGGTGAGAACGGCTGTCGCAAGTTCGAGAGCGCGGCGCGATATCATCGAGGGCTCCGGTCAGGCCACGTACAGTGTCCGATTATGGCGCACGTGTTTTCCCAGCGTTCGCTGTCGTTCCGGCGGAGGGGTTTGAGGCGTGCGCCGCCTCACTTGACCAACCAACCCTGCTCGCTCGCAACCAGCCTGACGCGCTCGAGATCCTCCTTGATGAACTTGTCGAACTCGGCACCGGTCAGGAACGTGTCGACCTGGGAGGTTTTCTCGATGTAGTCCTTCCAGTCCGGCGTCGCCTGCACCTTCTTCATCAGGTCAACATAGAACGCGGCCTGGTCCGGCGTGACCTTGCCGGGGAGCCACACTGTGCGCGGCTGCTCATACTGCTTGATGTCGAGGCCCTGCTCGACGCAGGTCGGAACATCGCCCCAGCCTTCGGTCGCGGTGACCTTGGCGCCCTGCGGCAGCCGCTTCGGGCTGAAGACGCAAAGCGGGCGCTGGGTGGCGCCACGCCATTGCCCGAGACTCTCGCTGGGATTGTTGACGTGAGAGTCGAGGTGTCCGCCGGCGAGCTGCACGGCGGTCTCGGCGCCGCTCTTGAAGGGAATATAGGTCAGCTTGATGTGGCCGGCCTTCTCGATCATGCGGGTCAGCACCTCGTCGGTATCCTTTGACTGCGCGCCGCCCATCTTGAAATCGCCTGATGCGGCCGCCTTCAGATAATCGCCCGCCGTCTTGTAGGGCGCGTCCTGCTTGACCCAGAGCAGGAACTCGTCCTGCGCCATCGCCGCGATCGGGGTGAGATCGGTGTAGTTGAAAGCGACCTTGGAGACGAGCGGCTGCTGCCAGGCATTCGACGTGCCGAAGATCACCTTGTAGGGATCGCCGGCGGACGCCTTGCCGTAGACATAGCCTTCCGCGCCGCTGCCGCCGCCCTTGTTGACGACGACGATCGGCTGCTCCACCAGCTTGTGCTTGGTGATGATGTTCTGCACGGCGCGCGCGAGATTGTCCGTGCCGCCGCCGGGCCCGGCGGTCGCCACGAACTCGATCGGCTTTTGCGGCTGCCAGGCCGAGAGCGCCGGCGTCGTGCCGGCGAGCACAATTACGGCTGCGGAGAGCAGAAGTTTTGATGTCTGACCCATGATGTCCTCCAGCTTATTTTTGTCTCTTGTTCTTGTTGTTTTCGACGTCCGGTCAGGCGACCCGTTCCTCGCCTCTTCCCGATGCCAACACGATTGCGCCTTCTTGTTCGAGCGCGTCGATCTGCTTCCGGTCGAACCCATGCTCGGCCAGCACCTCGCTTGTATGCTCACCGTAGACCGGCGCGCCCGTGCGCACTTTGCCTGGGGTCTCCGAAAACTTGACCGGCAAGCCGATCGTCTTCACGGGCCCGAGCGTGGAATGCTCGACCTCGACAACCATCTCGCGCGCCAGCGTCTGCGGATCGCTGAGCGCCTCCAGCATGTCGTGCACGGGGCCGCACGGCACGCCCTTCTCGTCCAGTGCCGCCAGCCAGTGCGCGCGCGTGCGGGTGCGGAAGCGCTCGCTCAGAACAGCTTCGAGTTCCTTCAAATTGGCCATGCGGTCGGCGCCGGTGACGAAGCGTGGATCGGCTGCGAGCTCGCTTGCGCCGAGCGCCTCCAGCATCAACAGCCAATGCTTCTTGTTGGCGCCGCCGACCACCAACCAGCCGTCCGAGGCCTCGAACGCCTGATATGGCGCGTTGAGCGGATGCGCCGAACCCATGGCCCGCGGCGCGGTGCCCGCGGCCAGCGCGATGGTCGACTGCCAGTAGGTCTGCACCAGCGCGGCCTCATAGAGCGAGGTCTCGACCCACTGCCCTTCGCCGGTCTTGAGACGGTGCGTGTAGGCCGCGAGGATGCCCATGCTCGCCAGCAGGCCGGCGGTGATGTCGGACAGCGGCGGGCCGCATTTCACGGGCGGACCATCGGGACGTTCGCCGGTAAAGCTCATGATTCCGCTCATGGCCTGGGCGACCAGATCGAAGCCGCGGCGATGCTTGTAGGGTCCGGTGCGGCCGAAGCCAGACAGCGAGCAATAGATCAGCGTTGGATGCTGCTTGTGCAGGTCGTCATAGCCGAAGCCGAGGCGCTCCATGGCGCCCGGCGCAAAATTCTCGACCAGCACGTCGGCGCCCGCGATCAGCCGCCGCAACACCTGCTTGCCGCCATCGGTCTTCAGATCCAGCACGATGCCGCGCTTGTTGCGGTTCATCATCAGGAAGGAGGCCGCCTCGTCGCCGATCTTCGGCGGCACCGAATGGCGGGTGTCGTCACCGTTCGGCGATTTCTCGATCTTGATGACGTCGGCGCCCATATCGGCCAGCATCAAGGTGCAGGTCGGCCCTGCCATGACATGGGTGAGATCGATGACCTTGAGGCCGGCAAGCGGCCCCGAACGGCCGGAGGTTGATTGCGAGCGATCGCTTTGCATCGGGGCGTCCTATTGGCCGCGCCATTGCGGCGCGCGCTTGGTGAGGAAAGCATCGAGCCCTTCGCGAAAATCCTGGCTCGTGTAGCACATCAGGATGAGGTCTTCGCCCTCGTCGGGCGTCAGGCGCCTTTGCAGGCGCGCCACGGCCTGCTTGGTCGCATTCAGCGTCAGCGGCGCGTGGCTGGCGAGCAATTTGGCAACCTCGTCCGCGCGCCTTTCGAGCGCGGCGATATCCTCGACGACCTCGCCGAGCAGCCCGACACTGGCAGCCTCGGTCGCGTCGACGAGCCGCGCCGTGAAGATCAGATCCTTGACGCGGGCGGCGCCGATCAGCGCGGTGAGACGACTGACATTGGACATCGACAGGCAGTTGCCGAGCGTGCGGGCAATGGGAAAGCCGATTTTCGCGCTTTGGGTGCCGATGCGGAGGTCACATGCCGCGGCAATGCCCGCGCCGCCGCCGGTGCAGAACCCGTTGATCGCCGCGATCGTCGGCACGCGGCACTGTTCGAGCGTGGTCAGCACCCGATCGATGCGGTTCTCGTAGTCGATCGCGTCCTGCGGCGACTTGAAATCGCGGAACTGATTGATGTCGGTGCCCGCGGCAAACGCCTTGTCGCCGGCCCCGCGCAGCACCAGTACCTTGATCGCGTGATCGTCGTTGATCTCCTCGCAGATCGCGGCGAGCCGCTCATACATCGCGAAAGTGAAGGCGTTGCGCGCCTGCGGGCGGTTGAAGGTGATCCGCCCGATCCCGTCCTGGCGCTCGAAAACGAGGTCTTCCGCCTTCACCTGCTGGTCCATTTCCTCGATGTCCTTCTGCTTTTCTACATTTTTGAATGCAAAATGATCGATTTACAAGCCGGAACTTGCATTAATGCGTATATAGCTCCATTTTTGCATTCAAATGGACTTCAGACCCATGCTTCATGAGGAAGTCGTCGGCCGCATCCGGGCCATCCTGCTCGACGGCGAGATCCCGCCGGGCGCGCGGATTCCCGAGCGCGAACTGTGCGAGCGGCTACAGATATCGCGCACGCCGCTCCGCGAGGCGCTCAAGGTGCTCGCCGCCGAAGGTCTCGTGCAACTCCTGCCGCATCGCGGCTCGCGTGCGGCAAAACTGACCGACAAGGATATGCGCGACCTGTTCGAGGTCTGCCAGGGCCTCGAGGCGCTCGCCGGCGAACTCGCCTGCGAACGCATCACCGATGCCGAGATCGACGCGATCGCTGCCGCGCACGCGGACATGGTGCGGCATTATCGCGAACGCGATCTGATCCAGTACTATCGCGGCAACCGCGCCATTCACGAAGCCATCGTCGTTGCGGCCGGAAACCCGGTGCTCGCGGGGCTGTATACGTCCGTGACCGCGCGCATCCGCCGCGCGCGCTATGTCACGCCGATGACGCCCGAACGCTGGGCGGTCGCCGTGAAGGAGCACGATGCCATCGTGAACGCACTGCAGAGGCGCGACGGCGTCGGCCTCGCCCATATCCTGCGAGCGCATTTGCGCCACAAGCGCGAAGAGGTTTTGCAGGCGGGCTTTGCCGAAACGGAAGGGAGCGAGCTCGCGCCGAGAATTGCGTGAGCCATAGGTCGCGGCGTACAAAGAATCTTGCGGTCACGCCGTATCGGGCGGCCAGCAGACACAATCACGACACAATCATTGATTGCTTTTGGCCGTACTGGCACGGATCGTGCTGACGAGGCTCGTCGGCAACGGACGTCTTTTGTCGCGCGCCGGAATTGCGCATCCAACTTCGACAAACCGAGATCATCGCCAAATCAATTCCACTTGCTCGCCTGCCTGAACCGGCGCAGCATTCGACCATCGGCGCGGGCCGAATGTAACGCGCAAGCAATTGCGCAAAACAAAAGACAAAAGCGGAGGAAACGCATGACAATCGATGTCTCACGTCGGTCCTTGTTGACCCTCGGGGCTGGCCTTGGTGCCAGCGCAATGCTCGGCGGCAGCGCCTTGGCGCGCGCTCCCAAGCTCGGCACCCAGACGCCCTACTGGCACCGCTTCGTTCTCGGCGACGCCGAAGTCACCGTCGTGTCCGACGGACCGCTTCCCCTGGGCGATCCCTCGGGCACCTTCACCGGTGTTTCCAAGGAAGAGGTGAAGAAGATGCTCGTCGACAATTTCCTGTCGCCGGACAATGTCGTGCTCGAGCAGAACTCGCCGATCGTCAACACCGGCGACAAGCTCATCCTGTTCGATACCGGCATGGGCTCATCCAAGATGTTCGGCGCCACCACCGGTCGGCAGCAGAAGAGCATGACCGAGGCCGGCATCAAGCCCGGCGACATCGACGCCGTGGTTTGCTCGCATGCCCATATCGACCACATCGGCGGCATCGTGGACGACGGCGGCAAGCCGCTGTTTCCCAACGCGCAGATCTACATCTCGCAGACCGATTTCGACTTCTGGACCGACGAAGGCAAGCTCGGTAGCGCGGCCAAGGATTTCGTCGTTCACGCCCGCAAGAACCTGCTGCCGGTCCGCGACCGCATCGTGTTCTTCAAGGACGGCCAGGAATTTCTGCCTGGCGTGCAGGCAATCGCAGCGCCCGGTCATACCGTCGGCCACACCATCTTCATGGTCTCGTCGGCCGGCAAGTCCTTCGCCTTCCTTGGTGACCTGTCGCATCATCCCGTCCTGCTGCTCGAGCGGCCGCGGATGGAATTCTCCTACGACACCGACCCGAAGCAGGCGGCCGAGTCACGCGTAAAACTGCTGACCATGCTTGCTGCGAACAAGACGCCCGTGATGTCCTATCACTTCGCCTGGCCGGGCTATGGCCATGTCGCCAAGGCGGGTGAAGGATTCCACTATTATCCCGAACCGATGCAGATGACTTTGTAATCGCCGGATCTGGTCCGGGCGACGCACGCGCCGCCCGGACCATCCGAACGATCACCGCCGTCCGACTGGCCGGTAAAGAACTTCAAATTCGTGATGCCTCCGGCGGCGTTGGCAAACATTACTTCCTGTTGCAAGTTAAGTTCATTTCGCTCAATTGCGTTTGGGAGCGTCAATGTCCCGCGAGAACGATGGTTTTGTCTTCCATCGCGACCTTCTCCAATGGGTCCCGGATGTTATCTATCGGGCCGTCAACTTCTTTGTCACATGGGACAAACTGCCGACCCTGCTCGGAGCCGCCAATCTCTCGGCGTTCCGCGACCGTCTGCGGGAGCGCAATCTGCACCATACCGGCTACGGCACGACATCGCCTCGCTGGAACACGGGCAATGACCGGTGGCGTTCCGCCGACGGCTCGTTCAACAGCCTCGACCATCCGCGCATGGGCATGGCTGGCGCCCGGTTCGGACGCAATTTCGCGCTGTCAGAATGCGTACCGGACAGCCTGGACGACCTGCTCGAACCCAGTCCGCGCGTGATCTCGGAGGAATTGCTGGCGCGCCACGAATTTATTCCGGCGACCAGCCTCAATCTGCTGGCCGCCGCCTGGATCCAGTTCGAAACGCATAATTGGTTCAGCCATGGGCCCCTAAGTCGGGAAACGAGTTCAAAATTCCGCTGACGCCAAACGACGAATGGCCTGCGGATGAGCGGATCGACGACTGCATGAAGATCCGTCGGACCGTTTGCGACGAGACGCCACGTGAACCATGGCTCGGCGCGACCCCCACGTTCCGCAACCTCAACTCGCACTGGTGGGACGCCGGACAAATCTACGGCAGCGACCGCGCAAGGCAGATGCAGATCCGTTCCGGGGCAGATGGGAAGATCGCGGTCGGCGATGATGGGATGCTTCCAGCCGATCCGGTGCATCCCGGCGCCGATCTCACCGGCTTCAACGACAATTGGTGGGTGGGGCTCAGCCTGCTGCACAATCTCTTTGCACGCGAGCACAATGTCATCTGCGACGGCTTGAAGGCGCGGTATCCGACCTGGAAGGACGAGGAGCTATTCCAGCATGCGCGCCTGATCAACGCGGCCCTGATCGCCAAGATCCACACCGTCGAATGGACGCCAGGCATCCTCGGCCATCCCGCACTGGACTTCAGCATGCACGCCAACTGGTCGGGGATCCCGTGCCGGGTGCTGCGCGCCGTGCTCGGCAAGAACAGCGAAGCCGCCTTTGGCATCATCGGCTCTCCGACGGATCAGCACAGCGCGCCCTACGCGATGACCGAGGAATTCACCGCCGTGTACCGCCTGCACCCGTTGATCCCGGAAAACCTTGATGTACGGCGGCTCGATAGCACAGAGATTACCGCTAGCGACTTGGTCAAAATGCAGGGCCCCGCCTCCCGCAAGTTCATGCAGACTCACGGCTTCGCCAACCTGCTGTACTCGTTCGGCACCGCTCATCCCGGCGCCATTCGCCTCCACAATTTTCCCAACTTCCTGCGCCGGTTCACGAAAGACGGCCAGCCGCTGCTCGACGTGGCCGCGATCGACATCATGCGTGATCGCGAGCGCGGCGTGCCGCGCTACAACCGGTTTCGCGAGCTGGTCGGCAAGAAGCGGGTCAACACATTCGAAGAAATCACCAGCATCCCCGGTGCCGCCAGGAAGATGCGCGCGATCTACAAGGGCAACGTCGATCGCGTTGATCTGATGGTCGGATTATTGGCCGAGGACCTGCCGGAGGGTTTCGGCTTCAGCGATACCGCCTTCCGCATTTTCATCCTGATGGCATCGCGGCGTCTGAAGAGCGACCGGTTCTTCACCGATGACTACCGCGCGGAAGTCTACACCAACTTCGGTCTGGACTGGATCCACAACAACGGAATGAAATCGGTGCTGCTGCGGCATATGCCGCAACTCGGACCGGCGCTCGAGGGCGTCAACAATGCCTTCGCCCCGTGGAACGTCCTGCGAGGCTGAGCCTTGGCCCATATGTTCAGCATTCCGGGCCTCGTCCGCCTCGGATGAGCGTCAGCCGCCCTAGCACCCGAGCTTGTCGGCGATCCCACCAAAATCCTTGGCGACGATGTCCCAATTGCCGGTGGCCTCGAAATCGACCTTCTGAAGCGGACCGTATTCGGTCGGCCGCGCCACGAAGGCCGTCTTCAGCCCGTTCTTCTGCGCGGCGGCGAGATCGCCGTTGTGGGCCGCGACCATCATCACCTGCTCCGGCTTGAGGCCGAGCAGGCGCGCGGCGCCGAGATAGGTTTCGGGATCGGGCTTGTAGTGCTCGAACAGCTCGGCCGACATGATGAGGTCCCAGGGAAGCCCTGCGAACTTCGCCATGTTGGTGAGCAGCGCGACATTGCCGTTCGACAGCGGCGAGATCACGAATTTCGTCTTCAGTCGGGTCAGGCCGGCGACGCTGTCGGGCCACGGGTGCAAGCGGTGCCACCCCTTGGTGAGGTGATCGAGATCGGCCTCGGTCAGGTTTGGAATCGAAAATTGCGCGACCAGTTTTTCGAGCGAGCGGCGATGCAGATCATCGAGCATGACGTAGCCGCGCTCGGGATGTTTGCGCACGTCATCCATCGAAGCCATGTACATGCCGCGCCAGCCGTCGACCAAGGCGGTCCAGTCGGCGCTGATGCCGCGGCCCTTCGTCCACCACATGAAGTCGGTGATCAGGCTGGTGCGCCAGTCGACGACGGTGCCGAACACGTCGAAGACCAGGGCTTTGACGGCGGACAGATCGGACATGGGCGCTTTCCCGTATGTTACTTATTCTTGGTCATTCCGGGATGCACCGCGAGGCGCTGGCCCGGAATGACGGCAGCGTGTCGTGACCTAGTCCAGGTGGAATTTCGCCAGCTCGCGGTGCTCGGCCTTGATGTAGCGCACGGTGCCGGTGACGGAGCGCATCACCACCGTCTCGGTCTCGATCACGCCGTCCTTGCGGAATTTGACGCCTGACAGCAGCGAGCCCGTGGTGACGCCGGTGGCGGCGAACAGGCAGTCGCCGCGCGCCATGTCCTCGATGCCATAGATCATCTTGGGATCGCTGACGCCCATCTTGGCGGCGCGCTCGCGCTTCTCGTCGGAGTCGAGGATGAGACGGCACTGCATCTGGCCGCCGATGCAGCGCAGCGCCACGGCCGCGAGCACGCCTTCCGGCGCGCCGCCGGTGCCGAGATACATGTCGACGCCGGTATTGTCGGGGTCGGCGCAGTGGATCACGCCGGCGACGTCGCCGTCGGTGATCAGGCGCACGGCGGCGCCAGTCGATCGCACGCTCTCGATGATGCTGGCATGGCGTGGCCGGTCGAGCACGAGAACGGTGATGCCGTCGGGCTTGACGCCCTTGGCCTTGGCGAGCCGGCGGACGTTTTCGGCCGGTGTCGCATCGAGCTCGACGACGCCCTTGTCGTAACCGGGACCGATCGCGAGCTTCTGCATGTAGACGTCGGGGGCGTGCAGCAGAGTACCGCCGTCGGCCATCGCCATGGTGGCGATCGAGCCCGGCATGTTCTTGGCGCACAGCGTGGTGCCTTCGAGCGGGTCGACCGCGATGTCGACCTGCGGGCCGGCGTTCATGCCGACCTTCTCGCCGATGAAGAGCATCGGCGCCTCGTCGCGTTCGCCCTCGCCGATGACGATGGTGCCCTCGATCGGGAGCTTGTTGAGCTCGCGCCGCATCGCGTCCACCGCGGCCTGGTCGGCCGCCTTCTCGTTGCCGTGCCCGCGCAGACGCGCCGAAGACACCGCCGCCCGCTCCGTCACACGCACGATCTCCAGCGTGAGAATGCGCTCGAGCAATGCTTGCGGCGGGACTGAAATATGGGTCGACATCGGCTCACTCCTTCGAAACAGTTTTGGACGGACATCTCCGCCGCATCAACTCGTAACACCCACAGTTCGTTCGAACCGTGTCAGTTCTTCTCGATCCTGATGACCTGCGGCCGTCCGCTGATCACCTTGTCCTTCTGCACGGCCGCGAGCGCACGGCGCACGGCGTCCTCATGCGTGGCATAGGTGATGAGAATGACAGGCACCGGGACCGCCTTGCCGTCTGCCAGCGCAGCGCCGCCATTGGGATGGCGCTGCACGATCGACTCGATTGAAATCTTCTGCTCCGCGAGCCGGGTCGCGATCGCAGCCGCGGTGCCCGGGAAATCGCGTGCCAGAAGGCGGATGTAGTAGCCGCCCTCGTGGCGCTCCATCGGCGCCTTCTTGGTGTCGCGCAGCTGCGAAATCGGCCGGCCGAACGGATTGGCGCGAATGCCGCGCGCAACGTCGGCGATGTCGGCGACGACGGCGGATGCGGTCGCGGCGCCACCGGCACCGGGGCCGACCAGCGTGATCGGCGGGATGCCCTCGCCATCGATCGTGACCGCGTTGGTGACACCCATCACCTGCGCTATCGAGGAGGATTTCGGAACCATGGTCGGATGCACGCGCTGCTCGATGCCCGTGGCGGTGCGAACCGCGACGCCGAGCAGCTTGAGCCGGTAACCGAGATCGTCAGCGGCACGGAGATCTTCCGGCGCGATGGAGGAGATACCTTCGACATACACCGCGCTTTGAGCAACTTTCGTGCCGAAAGCGAGGCTGGCGAGAATGGCGAGCTTTTGCGCGGTATCGTGGCCGTCGACGTCGAATGACGGATCGGCCTCGGCATAGCCGAGCCGTTGCGCGTCCTTCAGGCATTCGGCGAAGGACAGGCCCTCCTGCTCCATCCGGGTCAGGATGTAATTGCAGGTGCCGTTGAGGATGCCGTAGACCCGGTTGATGCCGGTTCCGGCAAGACCTTCGCGTAACGTCTTGATGACAGGGATCGCAGCGCCGACGGCTGCTTCGAAATTCAGCGCGCCGCCGTGCTTTTCGGCGGCCTTTGCCAGCTTGAGGCCGTGCTTTGCCAGCAACGCCTTGTTGGCGGTAACGACGGACTTGCCGGCGGCGAGCGCGGCCTCGACCGCCGCCAGCGCGGGATCGCCCGCGCCGCCCATCAGCTCGACGAAGCAGTCGATGCCCGGATGCGTGGCGAGGGCAAGCGGATCCTTGACCCATTCGATGCCGCGCAGATCGACGCCGCGCTTCTTCGCCTTCGAGCGTGCGGTGACGGCGACGACACGGATGCCACGGCCGCTGCGGCCGGCAAGCACCCGCGCCTGCGTTTCGATCAGACGGACAACTTCGGCGCCCACGGTGCCGAGCCCCGCTATGCCCACTTTCAGGGGTGCAACCATGATGCCTTGGAAAACCTGCGGAAGAGAACTTAACGCCGAGTGGCGAGCGGAACGACGTTGTGCAACGTTTCGATGCCGCTTTCAAGGAAGCGGCGCACGCCACGCGCGGCCTGCCTGATCCGTTGCTCGTTTTCCACCATGGCGATGCGGACATATCCTTCGCCATGCTCGCCGAAGCCGACGCCGGGCGAGACCGCGACACCGGATTTCTCCACCATCAGGGTCGCGAACTGCATGCTGCCGACGCTGCGGAAGGCTTCCGGCAGCGGCACCCAGGCGAACATCGATGCTTCCGGCGGCGGGATCTCCCAGCCGGCACGGCCGAACGATTCCACCAGCGCGTCGCGCCGCTTGCGGTAGGTGTCGCGCATCTCCTTGATGCAATCGTCCGGTCCGTTCAGCGCGGCGGTCGCTGCGACCTGGATCGGCGTGAACGCACCGTAGTCGAGATAGGATTTGACGCGGCCGAGTGCCGCAATCACGCGCTCGTTGCCGACCGCGAAGCCCATGCGCCAGCCAGCCATCGAATAGGTCTTCGACATCGAGGTGAACTCGACGGCAACGTCCATCGCGCCCGGCACCTGGAGCACCGAGGGCGGCGGGTTGCTTTCGTCGAAATAAACCTCGGCATAAGCGAGATCCGACAGGATCAGGATCTCGTGCTTCTTCGCGAACGCGACCAGGTCCTTGTAGAAGTCGAGGCTCGCGACATAGGCGGTCGGGTTCGAAGGATAGCAGACCACGAGCGCCAGCGGCTTCGGGATCGAATGCACGATCGCCCGCTCGACAGCCTCGAAGAATTGCGGCGTCGGCTCCGAGGGCACCGAACGGATCACGCCGCCCGCCATCAAGAAGCCGAAGGCGTGAATCGGGTAGCTCGGATTGGGACAAAGGATGACGTCGCCGGGCGCGGTGATCGCCTGCGCCACGTTGGCAAAGCCCTCCTTGGAGCCGAGCGTCGCCACCACCTGGGTGTCGGGGTTGAGCTTCACGCCGAAGCGGCGGGCGTAGTAGCCGGCCTGGGCCCGGCGCAGCCCGGGGATGCCGCGGGAGGCCGAGTAGCGGTCGGTGCGCGGCTTGCCCAGCGTCTCCTTCAGCTTCTCCAGCACGTGCGCTGGCGCCGGCAGGTCCGGATTGCCCATGCCGAGGTCGATGATGTCGGCGCCGGCGTTCCGCGCAGCCGCCTTGGCCCGGTTGACCTGTTCGAACACGTAAGGCGGAAGGCGGCGGATGCGGTAAAATTCTTCCATGGCTCTCTCAGCTCCGGGCAACCGGTCAGGACAGAATCGACAGGCCATGAAGACCAGGCGGAAGGCGCCCGCATCTCTCGCGAAAATTACTCAAGATCAAATACTTAGAGCAATCATCGACGATGTTGACTGAAGTCGTTCGCCACGACTCTCGGCTGAACTAAGGTCTTTTAGCACGGCGAGGCGGAGGCGCCAGCGATTACCTTGCGGCGCCCTATTTCGCGTCCTTGGTGGCAACCGCCTGACGGTCGCGCGCGGCAGCAAGTTCGGCCTCGATCTTGGCGCGTTGGTCCGGCGGCATGACGGCCTGATCGCGATCCGGCGGCAGATCGTGCACCGGCAGATAGCTACCGGCCTCTCTGGGATGCGCTTGAGCATCGGAAGGCGTCATATCCGCGAGCTGGCTCGAGCAGCCGCCCAGGGCGAGCGTCGCCATCAGCAGCGCGCCACAGATCCGCCGCCACTTTTGCAGGTCCCTCAACGCCAACACTAGGGAAATCCCCACTTCGTCCCAAAGCACGGCCCCGGGCAACCTTACCCAAGTCCGCGCCCAAGCTCAAACCATTGCTGCCCAAATGGTGCGAGCGAGAAAATAGCCCCAGTCCATCAAGTCGAGCGGTGCGGCTCGATTGTGACGGAACCAAGAAAATTTGTCGCACTGCAACACATCTTCGAGAGTGTTTAACGCCAAACATGCGAGCTTCGCGGTGACGAATACGGAATGAATCGTTACTGTTCTCCTCATGAGTATGGCCACCACCGATACGCCCAAACCCGAGACGAAGTTCGATGCGGAAGCCTTCGCGATGAATGTCGCGCGGGCGATGGAAAGCGGCGGCAAGGCGCTTGCCGCGTACCTGAAGCCGCGCGAGAGCGGCGAGGTGCAGGATCGTCCGCCGGCGGAGCTTACCGAGGTCATCAAGACCTTCACCGCCGTCGCCGAATACTGGCTGTCGGATACGTCGCGGGCCTCCGCACTCCAGACCAAGCTCGCCAAGGACTATCTTGACCTCTGGGGCTCGGCGGCGCGCCGCATGGCCGGTCAGGACGCACCGCCCGCGATCGCACCCTCGCCGCGCGACAAGCGCTTTGCCGATCCGGAATGGAAGTCGAACCAGTTCTTCGATTTCATGATGCAGCTCTATCTGCTCACGACCAGATTTGCGCAGGAGCTTGTGCGCGAAGCCGAGGGCCTCGATCCGCAGACCCGCCGCAAGGCCGAGTTCTACGTCCAGCAGGTCACCAACGCGATATCGCCCTCCAACTTCGTGCTGACCAATCCGGAAGTGCTGCGCGCGACGGTGGCCAGCAGCGGCGAAAATCTCGCGCGCGGCCTGAAGATGCTGGCCGAGGACATCGCCGCCGGCAAGGGCACGCTGAAGATCCGTCAGTCCGATCCGGACAATCTCGTCGTCGGCGTGAACATGGCGACGACGCCGGGCAAGGTGATCTACCAGAACGAGATGATGCAGCTGATCCAGTATGCGCCGGCGACGGAGAAGGTGCTGCGCACGCCGCTCCTGATCATCCCGCCCTGGATCAACAAATTCTACATCCTCGATCTCAAGCCGGAGAAATCCTACATCAAATGGTGCGTCGATCAGGGCATCACCGTGTTCGTGATCTCATGGGTCAATCCCGACAAACGCCTCGGAGCCAAGAGCTGGGAAGACTACATGAAGGAAGGCCCGCTCACGGCGATGGACGTGATCGAGAAGGTCACCGGCGAGATGAAGGTGCACACCGCGGGCTATTGCGTCGGCGGCACCATGCTCGCGACCACGCTGGCCTGGCTCGCCGAGAAGCGCCGCCAGCGCGTGGCGTCCGCGACGTTCTTCGCGGCACAGGTCGACTTCACCCATGCCGGTGATTTGCTCGTGTTCGTCGACGAGGAGCAGATCGCATCCCTCGAGCAGGACATGAAGGCGGCGGGCGTGCTCGAAGGCTCGAAGATGGCGATGGCCTTCAACATGCTGCGCTCCAACGATTTGATCTGGTCCTATGTCGTCAGCAATTACCTCAAAGGCCAGCAGCCGAGCGCGTTCGACCTGCTGCACTGGAATTCGGACGCGACCCGCATGACCGCGTCGAACCATTCGTACTACCTGCGCAATTGCTACCTTGAGAACCGGCTCTCGACCGGCACGTTGGTGCTGGACAACACCTTGCTCGATCTCTCCAAGGTCATGGTGCCGATCTACAATCTCGCAACCCGCGAGGACCATATCGCGCCGGCTGAATCGGTGCTGTACGGCTCCCAGTTCTTCGGCGGCCCGGTGAAATACGTGCTGTCCGGCTCGGGCCACATCGCCGGCGTGGTCAATCCGCCCGCCTCGAACAAATACCAGTACTGGACCAACGACAACGTGAAGTCCGCCAACGTCGCCGAGTGGATGAAGGGCGCGGTCGAGCACAAGGGCTCGTGGTGGCCGGACTGGCGGCAATGGCTGGGCGCACTCGATCCCGAGGAAGTCCGGGCCCGCACGGTCGGCAGCGAGGCGTTTCCCCCGATCGAGGACGCGCCCGGCAGCTATGTCAGGGTTCGCGCATAGCAGAATCTTCCGCGCTTTCGTATAAGCTCCATGCCTGCAGCAGAAATTGATGAGGGGACCGGGTTATGACGCGTGAATTGTTCTGGCTGACACTGACGGTGGTCCTGACCGGAATCCTCTGGATTCCCTACACCATCAACCGCTGCCAGATTCGCGGTCTTGGTGGCGCGATGGCCAATCCCTCGCGCACCGACAAGCCGCAGTCGGAATGGGCGAACCGCCTGATGTTCGCGCATGACAACGCCGTCGAGAACCTCGTGCTGTTCGCGCCGCTGGTGCTGATCCTGAACGCGATCGACTACTCCTCGAAGTGGACGGTGCTTGCCTGCGCCGTCTATTTCTGGTCGCGCGTTGCGCATCTGATCGTCTATGCGATGGGTATTCCCGTCTTCCGCACCCTCGCCTTCACCGTCGGCTTTCTCGCCCAAGCCGTGCTGGCGCTAGCGATCTTCAAGGTACTCTGATCGGCCCCGGATGGGTTGGCGCCCGCAACGAACGGGTGAAATCTCAAAGGCCTATCGCGGCTGCCGGTGTTGCCGAATGACGACAGTGCGTAAAAAAGCAGCAATGCCCTCTTGGGCTGACGCGATGGATCGCACATCCAGAGGTATATTCGCCCATCGCAATTGATTGATTCGGGGCAGACATGAATTGGAAGATTGCATCCGCGCTCGCCGGCCTCTCGCTCGCCGCCGTCGCGACCCAGGCTAACGCCGCAGATCTCGCCGCCCGTCCTTACACCAAGGCGCCGCCGATGATCGCCGCGATCTATGATTGGAGCGGCTTCTACATCGGCGCCAACGGCGGCTATGGCTCGTCACGCAATTGCTGGGACCAGACGGTTGGGTTCGCGGCCGGCGTTGCGGAAGGCTGCCATGACGCGACGGGCGGCGTCGCCGGCGGCCAGATCGGTTATCGCTGGCAGAGCAGCGCCTTCGTATTCGGCCTCGAAGCGCAGGGCGACTGGGCGGACCTCTCCGGCCGGAACGCCAGCACCGTGCTCGGCGTCGCGAACCGCACCCGTGTCGATGCTTTCGGCCTGTTCACCGGCCAGATCGGCTACGCCTGGAACAGCGCACTGCTTTACGCAAAGGGCGGCGCCGCCGTCACCCGCAATCGCTACCGCGGCATCGGAACCGGCGGTCTGGCCGGAGCCGAGTTCGACGGTGCCGACGACACCCGCTGGGGCGGCACGGTCGGCGTCGGCATCGAATACGGCTTTGCGCCGAACTGGTCGGTCGGCCTCGAATACGACCATCTGTTCATGGGCCGGCGCGACGTTACCCTCACGGCAAACGGCGTGCTGGCACCCGTCGGCACGTTCTCACGTACCGACCGCATTGGCCAGGACGTCGACTTGATCACCGCCCGCATCAACTACAAATTCGGCGGCCCGATCATCGCGAAGTACTGAGAAAGCGCCCTCGCAGCCGTCATGACCGGGCTTATCCCGGCCATGACGAGCAGCGACTCTTGCGCCTACGCCTCCGGCAGTCCCAGCATCAGTCGCATGTTCTGCACGGCCGCGCCGGACGCGCCCTTGCCGAGATTGTCGAGCCGCGCGACCAGCACCGCCTGATGGTACTTGTCGCTGGCGAAGACGTAGAGCTCGAGCGTGTTGGTCTCGTTGAGCCCTTCCGGCTCGAGCTTGCCACCCTTGGTCGTCTCGTTCTGCAGCGGCATCACCGAGACATATTTTGAGCCGGCGTAACGTTCTGCCAATGCGGCTTGCAGGTCCGCACCGCTCGGCTTGCCGGGCAGCGTGTCGAGCTGGAGCGGCACCGACACCAGCATGCCCTGCCGGTAATTGCCGACCGACGGGATGAAGATCGGCCGCCGCGTCAGGTTCGAATAGAGCTGCATCTCCGGCAGATGCTTGTGCTCGAAGCCGAGGCCGTAGAGTTCGAAGGACGGCGCGCTGCCGTCCTCGAAACTCGCGATCATCGACTTGCCGCCGCCGGAATAGCCGCTCACCGCATTGATGGTGACGGGATAGTCGCGCGGCAGCAGGCCGGCATCGACGATCGGTCGCAGCAGCGCGATCGCGCCGGTCGGATAGCAGCCGGGATTGGACACCTTCTTCGCAGCCTTGATCTTGCCAGCCTGATCCGGCGTCAGTTCCGGAAAGCCATAGGCCCAGTCGGGCGCGACCCGGTACGCGGTCGAGGCATCCAGCACCTTCGGGCCCGACGGCCCCATGCTGTCGATGAGCGCAACCGTTTCCCTGGCAGCATCGTCGGGCAGACAGAGGATGACCAGATCAATCTTCTCCATCAGCGCCTTCTTGGCCGCGGGATCCTTGCGCTTGTCGTCGGCAATCGTCTTCACGACCACGTCGCTCTGCAGCTTCAGCCGCTCGTTGATGCCAAGCCCGGTGGTGCCGGAGCCGCCGTCGACGAAGACGGTGGCCGGCTTTGTCGCAGCGCCAGTGGTCGGTGCTTTCGTCGTTTCAGTGAGGCTCATGGCGCGCTCCTTTCGAGCATGTTGGTTTCGGATGCGAAGGCCTCCGGCCTTACGTCCTGCATCAGTTGCGCGATCTCCCTGGCGTCGGCATGGGCTTGCGCGCCAAGCGCATTGGCGATCGCCATATAATCGGCGTCGGACTTGTGCTGGTTGAGCTTGAAGCTGGCTTCGACCTCCTCAACCGTCATGACCAGACCCACGATCGCCTTCTTCATCGCCTCGAGCCGCCCGGCCGTCATCTTGCCCGACGTCCACGGCTTCTTCGGCAACAGCCAGTTTTCGAAGTTGTTACTGAGCGTATCGATTTGCACGGCCAGTTCACCATCCGACAACAACCGCACCGGCCCGGTCAGATGGACCGACTGGTACAGCCAGGTCGGCACCTGATCCGGCGAGACGTACCAGTCCGGCGACACGTAGGCATCGGGGCCGTTGACCGCGAGGAGCCAGGAGGTCGTCCCGTCCGCAAGCTTTAGCAGCGGATTGTGACGGGCGACATGAAACGCGGCCTGCGGCGTGCCGTCCGCGGCATAGGTCAAATAGAACGGCAGCGGCGAGGCGATCGGCTTGTGGCCGTCGAAGGCGCACATGGTGCCGAAGCCGCGCGTGTCGGCGAATTTCAGGCTCGCGGCGCGGTCCTGCTTGAAAAAGGGTGGCGTGTACATCGTAGTCTCCTGCTGGCCTCCTTGGTGGCCGCCGGATCAGATCGCACTGACAGGAGAGAGAATGCCGCGGATCGGATCCAGCGGCAAAGACGATGATCTCAAACGCGATCGACCGCCCAAACCGCAAAGCTGCGGCGGCGGCGACGGGCGAACAGGATGGTCGCGGCGTTGATCATGGCGCGGTGCTATAAGGCCAGTTGCGGTCGCCGTCAAGGTTCCGACGTCACACCACGCCCCAGATCCATTCCATGATCTTGGCGATCACATCTCCGAACAGCAGCAGCGCCGCCGACCAGATCAGTGCCGAGACGAAATTGGCGGCCTGGAAGCTCCAATAGGGCATCTCGAAAATGCCGGCTGCAAGCGGCACGGAGGCACGCAAGGGGCCGAAGAAGCGGCCGATGAAGATGCTCGGCACGCCCCAGCTGCGCACGAAGGCCTCGCCTCTGGGCAGGAGTTCCGGATAACGCGAGAGCGGCCACATCTGCGCGACCTGCTCCTTGTAGCGATAGCCGAACCAGTAAGAGACCCAGTCGCCCAGCGCCGCCCCGATGCCACCGGCGATCCAGACCGGATAGAAGCTGATGCCACTCGCGCCGATCAGCGCGCCGATAGCGACCAACGCGCCCCAGGCCGGGATCAGCAGCGAGATGAAGGCGAGCGACTCCCCGAAGGCGAGCACGAACACGATGGGAGCTGCCCACGTCTGGTGAGCGCGCACGAAATCGGCGAGCCCGTGCGCAAACTGCTCCATTCAAAAATAGCCTTTCCGTCCTGCCCGAAGGTGCTGCTCGATGAAAAGGACTGGTAAGCCAATGACTTGTGTGACATCAAGTCACAAAGCCAGGTCCAGCCGGACCGGACCGTCACATTGCCGGGAATTGATGGGATGCGGCGTAAAATCGCCGGGATTGGCTCCCAACCACACCGCCCGGCCCGCCCCGCGATAACCTTTCCAAGTCAGAAGTGGCATAGTCGGCCCAACCGATTCGCCGCTCATGCGGCCCTCAAAACGCATAAAGATATATGTCCAAGCAGTTGAAGCCCAAAGCAAAAGACGATTTTTTCGGCGGCGATGAGCCCAAGCCCCGCGCCGCCAAGGCCGCCCCGCGCGCGGGCGGTGCCGAGGCCGACTACACCGCAGCCGACATCGAGGTCCTCGAAGGTCTGGAACCGGTGCGCCGCCGGCCCGGCATGTATATCGGCGGCACCGACGAGAAGGCGCTGCATCACCTCTTCGCCGAAGTCATCGACAACTCGATGGACGAGGCGCTCGCGGGGCATGCGACCTTCATCGGAGTCGAATTGAGCGCGGACGGCTTTTTGACCGTCACGGACAACGGCCGCGGCATCCCGGTCGATCCGCATCCAAAATTCCCGAAGAAGTCGGCGCTCGAAGTCATCATGTGTACGCTGCACTCGGGCGGCAAGTTCGACTCCAAGGTCTACGAGACCTCGGGCGGCCTGCACGGCGTCGGCATCTCCGTGGTGAACGCCCTCTCCTCGCTGCTCGAGGTCGAGGTCGCGCGCAGCCAGAAACTCTATCGCATGACGTTCGAGCGCGGCCACCCAAAGGGCAAGCTCGAGGATCTCGGCAAGATCAACAACCGCCGCGGAACCCGCGTGCGCTTCAAGCCGGACACCGACATCTTCGGTGCCAAGGCAGCGTTCAAGCCGCAGCGCCTGTTCAAGATGACGCGTTCGAAGGCGTATCTGTTCGGCGGCGTCGAGATCCGCTGGAATTGCGCGCCCGAACTGCTTAAGGGCGTCGACGACGTGCCGGCGGAAGCGACGTTCCACTTCCCCGGTGGCCTCAAGGACTATCTGGCCGCCGCGATCCATGCCGACACGCTGGTGCATCCCGACATCTTCTCCGGCAAGTCGGGCCGCAACGGCGCGCATGGCGCCTGCGAATGGGCGGTGGCCTGGACCGCGGATGCCGACGGCTTCCTGTCTTCCTACACCAACACTGTGCCGACGCCCGACGGCGGCACGCACGAATCCGGCCTGCGCAGCGCGCTGCTACGCGGCCTCAAGGACCACGCTGAACGCGTCGGCCAGGGCAAGCGCGCGTCGTCCATTACGTCCGAAGACGTGATGGTGGGTGCAGCCGTGATGCTCTCGGTGTTCGTGCGCGAGCCTGAATTCCAGGGCCAGACCAAGGACCGTCTCGCCACCGCCGAAGCGCAGCGCATCGTCGAACAGGCGATGAAGGACCCGTTCGACCATTGGCTGTCGGGCAATCCGAACCAGGCCAACAGGCTGCTCGACTTCGTGGTCGACCGCGCCGAGGAGCGGCTGCGCCGCCGCCAGGAGAAGGAGACCGCGCGCAAGACCGCCGGCAAGAAGCTGCGCCTCCCCGGCAAGCTCGCCGATTGCAGCGATGCAGGGTTGGAAGGCTCAGAACTCTTCATCGTCGAGGGTGACTCGGCCGGCGGCAGCGCCAAGCAGGCGCGCGACCGCAAGACCCAGGCCGTGTTGCCGCTGCGCGGCAAGATCCTCAACGTCGCGTCCGCCGGCAAGGACAAGCTGACGGCGAACACGCAGCTCGCCGACCTCGTGCAGGCGATCGGCTGCGGCATGCTCGCGCAGTATCGCGAAGAGGATCTGCGCTACCAGCGCATCATCATCATGACCGACGCCGATGTCGACGGTGCCCACATCGCGTCGCTGCTGATCACCTTCTTCTACCGGCAGATGCCGCGGCTGATCGATGAAGGCCATCTCTTCCTCGCCGTGCCGCCGCTCTACAAGCTGACCAACGGCACGAAGTCGGTCTACGCCCGCGATGACGCGCACAAGGCAGCGCTGATCAAGAGCGAGTTCAACGCCAACGCCAAGGTCGAGGTCAATCGCTTCAAAGGCCTCGGCGAAATGATGCCGGCGCAGCTCAAGGAAACCACCATGGATCCGGCAAAGCGGACCATGTTGAAAGTGGTTCTGCTCGCCGACGACCGCGACACCACGGCGGATTCGGTGGAGCGCCTGATGGGCACCAAGGCCGAAGCGCGCTTCGCGTTCATCTCGGACAAGGCCGAATTCGCCAACGACGACCTGCTGGACGTCTGATCCGCAGGCGCTGCCCGGTCGTATCCATCCAGAGCCCCGGCATGATGCCCGGGGCTCTTTTGTTTTTGGGAGATGACAACCGCTCTTTCCCGCCAATCCTGCCAACGTTCGCCTCGATTTCGTTGATTCCCGGCCTCATCGCGCCGCGACTCGGCCAACGACTCACCGAGCCATGACTGATGCAGGACTGCCTCCATTTCGGACAAAGCCGGATTCGCTAACGAGAAGCTACCAAAACGCAAATCGCAAAATTCGACGTACTGCATTGATAATGCGTACTTATTTCACATTTCCACGACGGCACCCAGAATCCCTGCCGTGCGGCGTTTCCCGGCGACTGTGCCTGCTCTGCAACAGCATTTCGGAGAGAAGCAGGTATAGTCCGGGACATCAGATCACACGGACTTCAGTGCGCTCGCGCCTGCCAGACAGACCAAAGCTTGGGGATTTTTAAGATGAAGAAGATTTTGCTCGCACTGACCGCGGTTGCCGCGATGACCGCTTCGGCCTCGGCCGCTGACCTTGGCGCCCGTCCCTACGCGAAGGCGCCGATGGCGGCTCCCGTCGCCAACTGGACCGGCTTCTACATCTTCGGCGGTGGCGGTGGCGGTCTCTCGAACGCCGACCAGCACGTGCAGACCACGGTTGGCGCAGTTCCCCTGACGATCGATCAGCGCCAGGGTGGCTCGGGCTGGTTCGGCACCGTCGGTCTCGGCTACGACTGGCAGTTCAGTGGCACCTGGGTCGCCGGCGTGTTCGCTGACGGTCAGTTCGGCAGCATCCGTGCTACCATTCAAGATCCCCTGCTCGGCATCACCGGCAACCAGAAGCTGGAAGACTCCTGGGCCGCTGGTGTGCGCCTCGGCTGGCTGGTCGCTCCGAACGTTCTCTCCTACGTCAACGGCGGTTACTCCGGCGCCCACTTCGGCAGCACCAACTTCATGACCTTGGCTGGCGCTCCGGCCGGCGTTCACCTCAACGGCTACAACCGCAATGGCTGGTTCATCGGCGGCGGCGTTGAGAACAACCTGAACATCTTCGGCATCCAGTCGCCCGGCTGGTTCATGAAGACCGAGTACCGTTCGGCCTTCTACAATGCCAAGACCCAGGACATCCTGTTCGATGCCGGTAACCTCCCGGTCGGTCAGAGCATTCGCGCCAACAGCTGGAACCAGACGATCTCGACTTCGCTGGTTTACCGCTTCAACTGGACCGGTCCGGTCGTCGCGAAGTACTGATCCGAACGCAAGTCCAGACGTCAAAGCCCCGGCATCGTCCGGGGCTTTTTCGTTGTACGGTGCTTCAGCGGACCTTGCGTATGGACATGCATCCGCCCTGCGGCCTGCATCAGCGGCCATTGTATCCGAACCACGGCTACGGCTAGTCTCCCGCTAAGTTTTCGGGCCGCGGCTATCGTCATGCCGCGTCACGACAGAAGCGGACTAATGGGGAGGAATGCATGCGCAGATTTCTGCTTGTAGCAGGCCTGTTTGCCCTTGCCGTCGGGCTGCTCTGGATCGGACAGGGTACGGGCACCGTCGCGTGGCCGCGATCGAGCTTCATGGTCAACCAGCTGCAATGGGCCGGCTATGGCGCAGCCATGGCCGGCTTCGGGCTGGTGCTGATCTGGCAGAGCAACCAATAGAAGAAACCAGGGAATAGCAGCATGACATCCAGTCGGTTCGATCTGCGCGGCAAGGTCGCCATCGTCACGGGAGGCAATGGCGGCATCGGGCTCGGCATGGCCCGTGGCCTCGCCGATGCCGGCGCCAACATCGCCGTGGTCGGGCGCAACGAAACCAAATCCGCCGCCGCCGTCGCTGATCTCAGCCAGCGCGGCGTGAAGGCGATCTCTGTTCCCACCGACGTCACCGACAAGGCGGCCATCGCCGCGATGATCGATCGCGTCGTCAGGGATTTCGGCCGCATCGACATCCTCATCAACAATGCCGGCATGAGCATCCGCAAGCCGCCGCACGAGCTCGAGCTCGACGAGTGGAACACGGTGATCAACACCAATCTCACCAGCGCCTTCCTGTGCTCGAAGCTGGCCTATCCGGCGCTGAAGGCGTCCGGCAACGGCAAGGTGATCAACATCGGCTCGATGATGTCGATCTTCGGCGCGAGCTTCGCAACGGCCTATGCGGCGAGCAAGGGCGGCATCGTTCAGTACACGCGCGCCTGCGCCAATGCGTGGGCGCCCGACAACATCCAGGTCAATGCCATCCTGCCGGGCTGGATCGACACCGACCTGACCCGCGGTGCGCGGCAGCAGGTATCGGGATTGCACGAGCGGGTGCTGGCACGCACGCCTGCGGGGCGGTGGGGCGACATCGACGACTTCGCCGGCATCACCGTGTTCCTCGCCTCATCCGCCTCCAACTTCGTCACCGGCACCGCGATCCCCGTCGATGGCGGGTTCTCGGTGATGGCGTAGGCCGCACCAATAAATCTGCACACAAAAAAGAAGCCCCGGACAATGCCGGGGCTTTTGAATTTGGGCAGTGATCGTCTTTTATGGCTGCTTGGTCGTTCGTTGACCCACTTAGTAGCGGGCGATGACCGGCGCGTCGAACTTGTAGCTGGCGCGCACGACGGCCCACTGCAGGTCGCGCGGCTTGGCATCGAAGCTGTAATTGCCGGAGGTGCCGCCGAGTTGATAGGTCTGGCTGGCGAAGGCTGCGTAGTTGTACTCGAGGCCGACGATCCAGTTGCGGGTGATGCCGTATTCCCAGCCGGCACCGACGGTCCAGCCGTTGGCCCAATGGGTCTGACCGCCGGAACCGGTGGCCGGACCGACCGTATCGGTGACCGACAGACGGTTGTTCACGCCGGCATAGCCGCCCTTGATGTAGAACAGGTTGTTCTGCACGGCGAAGCCCGCGCGACCGACGACGGTGGCAAGCACATTGGTGCGCCAGGAGAACACGTCGTCACCCGCGCCGAACGCGGTGTTCAAGAACGAGCCCTTGTTGTCGAGGCCCGAGATCGTGCCTTCCATACCGAACACGTAGTTGTTGGCCTGCCAATTGTAGCCGATCTGGGCGCCGCCCAGGATGCCGGAGTTGCGCTGACGGTAGCCCTGCCCCGGGGTCAGATCGCCAAACGGTGCGCCGGTCCCGTTGTTGATGAACTGCTCGTTGGTCCATGCACCGCCGATGTGGCCGCCGACATAGAAGCCGGTCCAGTTGAACATCGACTCCATATAGGCCGGCGCCTTTGTGTAGGGCCGAGCACCGAGATCGGCGGCGGAAGCGGCGCCGGTCGAAATCAGAGCGGTCGTGCAGGCGAAGGCGGCAATCAACTTGTTACGCATGGTACACCCCGTGTCCTTTGATGGGTGCACGCTCACACGCAGGTCTTACTCAAATTTGAATCAAGACAGTTAAGACGTCGGATTGGCAAGCAGCGCGCCTTCAATCCGTTTGCGCTGTTGCACGCAGGCAACGCGTCGAGCGCGATTTAACGCCGCGTTATCCCTACCGGGCCCTTGCGCTACCGTGCCGGCGCAGCCTTCGACTGCACGTGCTCGGGCCGGACGCCAAGCGCGAGCAGGCGCGCCGGAATGCCCTGGAGCCACGGCAGCGCGGTGATGAGGCGCAGGACCAGCGGCACTTTCAGCGGCCGGTCGCCGCCCTGCAAGGCGCCGCTGATGATGTTGTTCTGCACGATCATCTGCATCCGCTGCGTCATCTTCACCGGGAATTCGCGGCGACGGCGCACGGCATCGAGTTCGTCCTCCGACGGGCAGCCGCGCTGCAGCTCGTCCGCCAGCAGGTTTGCGGTCGCGACCGCATCCTGGACGGCGAGATTGACGCCGACACCGCCGACCGGCGACATCGCATGTGCGGCGTCGCCGATCAGAAGCAGGCCCGGCCGCGTCCAGCGCGGCAGGCGGTTGATCGCGACGGTGAGCAGCTTGACATCATCGAAGTTCTTCACCTCGGCTATGCCGCTCTTCAGGACCGGCGCCATGCGAACGACGTCGTCGAGCAGCGCCTGCAATCCCCTCGCCTTCACCGCGTCGTATTGTCCCTTGGCGATGACATAGGCGCACTGCCAATAGTCGCCGCGGTCGAAGGTGATCATCATCTTGCCGGGCTCGACGCGCGCGAACAGGTTCTCGGTCTCGTTCGCCTTGCGTCCGACGCGGAACCACAGCACGTCCATTGGCGCGCCGATCTCCTCGACCTCGAGGCCGGAATGCTGGCGCACGGTCGAATGCCGGCCGTCACATGCGATGGTGAGATCAGCTTCGATGTCCACGATACCGTCAGGCGTATTCGCCCGCACGCCGGCGATGGTCTCGCCGCGGCGGATCAGATCGACGGCCTCCGTGTTCATCATCACCTGCAGCGAGGCGAAGCGCTGGCCGGCCTCGCGCAGGAAATTCAGGAAATCCCATTGCGGCATGAAGGCGATGAAGGGGTACTTGGTGCGGAGGCGGCTGAGATCGGCGATGCGAACGGGGGTACTGCCGAACAGGCCGTCCAGCTTTTGCAAGCGCTGATGCGGCAGCTTCAGGAATCCGTCGATCAGGCCGAGCTCGTCCATCACCTGGAGCGTCGAAGGATGCACGGTGTCGCCGCGGAAGTCGCGGAAGAAATCCGCATGCTTCTCCAGCACCACGACATCGATGCCGGCGCGCCCGAGGAGATAGCCGAGCATCATGCCCGCCGGTCCGCCGCCGACGATGCAACACCGCACCTTCAGCGGGGAGCCCTGGGGACGCTGCAACGTATCGGGTTTCACGGTCGGGTCCTCCTTCACGAGCCAAGCATTCTGTGCAGTGCAGCAAGCAAGATTCATTTGCTGCGGTTGTGAATGGCCGTTAGCCTTGCCTCCAATTCCGACTCATTCGGGAAATTGCAGTGCAGACAATCCTCATACTGCTCGGCGTCTGGATCCTGATCAACGTGCTTTTCGTCTTGATCATGATCGCACCGCGCAGGCCGCCGCTTGCGCCGGTGCGCATCGAACAGAACGGTTATCCGTACGAGGAGTAGGTCAAGCTCCACGAGGAGTAGGTCAAGCTCCTGCCGCGCCAAGTCATCATCTCGATCGCGATGGGCGCTTTCTTCCCGCTGACCCCGTCCTTGATCGAGGCCCTCAAACGCTTCATCCGGAAGCGCCGCGAATAGCTACGCGGCCTGCTCGACACCTCAGTTGTTGCCGCGGTTCGCGCTGCGGAAGCTCTTGATCTCCGACACGCTGCCGTCGCGATAGGTCAGCTCCACCGAGATGAACTGCGTTGCCGGCGCGAGCTTCATGGAGAGCGGCATGCCGGCGCTGATCGCACTGGGATCGCGCATGTCGCAGCCCGGCATCTTCAACACCTGGTTCGGAACGGCGGTATCGATGCCGATGCGCACCTCGCGGATGGCGCAGCGGTAGGACACGAGGTGCGTGTAGTAGACCAGCAGCCCGTTGAACTCGCGGAATGACAGCCAGCTCGTCGCGGTCATGTCCAGGATCTTGCGCTGGTCACGGATCAGCGCGGCTTCGGGATCGAACCTGATCGGGAACGGCCCCTGCATGTCACCGGATTGGTCGACATAGCGAACCTCGATGGTGCCGGCCTGCGCGTCCGGCGGCAATTCGATCGACGGGTTCGGCATCCTCTTGCGCGTGCGCGGGTCGAGCGTATCGATGAAGCCGGTTTCGCGGAAGTCGCCGTTGCCGGCCATGCGCCAGGAAACGCCGAGGGTCGGATCGGCAAAGGAGAACACCACGCTCCAGCCGCCATTGTGACGCGAGAAGCTCGCGATCGGCGCGTTGGTGGTCTCCTCCTTCGGCACGCGCGGCACCGACACCGGTGGCAGCGCCGCGAGCTTCTGCGCCGGCGGATCGGCCGGGCGCGCGGCGGCATCCTTGGCGATGCCGCTGAGGAAGACGTCATCGACCATCTGATCGAAATAGACCGGCACCTGCCTGTGCTTGACAGTGTCGGCCATCTCGCTGACGAGACGGCGCGTACGCTGCGCCACCTGCACCAGGTTCTCGCCGGGCTGGAGCAGTTCCTTGGCGAAGGTGCGCGTGAATACCGAATTGGGATTGGCGTCGTCATTGGAGAGGCGGTCGAGCGCGGTCTGGCGCGGGCCCGCCGAGAAGACCGAGAACACGCCTTCGGGCAGCTGCACCATCGGGGCAAGCCCGCCGCCACCGGAGACGGCGCGGGTACCCTTGCGCTCGAACGGGTTGTTGCGGCAGGCGTCGAACACCAGGATCGAGGTCCGCGCCTTCTTGTTCTGGAGGCGCTCGACGATGCGATCGGCCAGGATGGAGGCGTCACGCACCAGTTCTTCCTGCCCTTCCGTCGCCGCGGGCACGTCCGTCGGCAGCAGATAGTTCTGGCCTGCGATCTCGAAGCCGTGGCCGGCATAGAAGAAGAACGCGGTGTCGCCGGGCTCGATCGTCCGATCGAACGCGAGCAGCGTCTCCGAAAATTGCTGCCGGCTCTGGTTTTCGGCGAGCATCACGGAGAATCCGAGCTGCTTCAGCGTATCGCCCATGGTGCGGGCGTCGTTGACCGCCTTGAGCAGCTTCGGAACGTTCCTGTAGTCGTTGTTGCCGACGACGAGCGCAACGCGCTTCTCGGCACAGGCGGGAAGCGCGAAACCGCTGAGGCCGGCCGCAAGGCCAAGCGCTGCCAGTACTCTGAGAAGCCGACGCGTCATCGAAAATCCCTCAAGAACGGCCCACGCCGGTTCCCTCGAACAGCGGTTCATGGAAACCGCGCCGTTGATGTGATAGTCGGCCCAGCCACATCGCTGGTTCAACCGCCCTGAGGACTCAGGTCTGTTGTCTAGCCTATGGTAGATGCCACCGGAATTTGCTTTTTCTCGGTCAATTCTTGTGGGCAATTCCGCTGGAAGCGAGGGGCCGCCGTGTATCGCTGGTGCACCGACGAGGTCGAGCCGCACGACCGCTTCGACTTTTGGCGCGAGGTGCGCGCCAAGGGCCTGTTCGGCGTCACCGTCGAACTCGAGCCCGAACGCCGCGCGAACTTCTTCGGCGAATTCTCGCTGCGCCGGCTTGGCGGAGCCGGCTTCGTCGAGCTGAAGGCCTCCCATTACACGGTCGAGCGCAGCGTGACCGACATCGCTCACGCGCCGGGCGACAGCCTCTGCGTCTATCAGCAGTTCGGCAGCGGCGCGTGGTTCGGCGGCATGCGCGGCAGCGACTTCACGATCGCCAATGGCAGCTTCGCCACCAGCCATACCGACCAGACCTATCGCGCCACGCCGCTGGGCACGGACGGCTTCCACCTGCGGATCCTGAAGATTCCCGTGAGCGGCCTCTCCATGCAGGACAAGCGCATGCGCGAGCTTGCGCCCCGGACGTTCGACGATCCCGGCTTGAAGCCCCTGCTCGACGCCTGCTTCGCCGATCTCGGTACGGTTGCCGCGGGTGATGACGGCGCCGCCGATGCCGCTTCACTCGTCGAGGCTTTAGCCCATCTGGCGCTGATCGAGCGCGGCATGCTGCGGGCCGGCAGCCGCCTCGGGCAGGCCGCGCTGCGGACCGCCCGGCTCTCGCAGGCACGGCGCCTGATCGCGCGGCACCTGCAAGACCCAAATCTGGCGCCGGCCATGGTGGCCGACCTGCTCGGTGTCTCCGTGCGTCACCTGCACATGCTGTTCGAAAGCGCGGCAAGGAGTTTTTCGCAAACCGTGACGGACGAACGCCTGAACCAGAGCCGCCGCCTGATGCGCGAAGCCCCGGACCGGTTGATTGCCGACATCGCGACCTCCTGCGGCTTCGAGAGCGTCGCGACCTATTACCGGGTCTTCAACGCCGCCTACGGGATCGCGCCCGGCGACTTCCGCGCGCAGGGGCCGGAGGGGCGCTAGCCGACGTTTGGGCGGAAAACCGCAGCCGCTCCCACTATTTGGCGAAAACCTCAGGTTTTTTAGGGCCTTCCCGCGCCCGCTCCATTGACTTTGGCCGATTCCCCCCTATGTTCCGTGGCGACGCGGCTCAGATCGAAGAGCGATTCCTGAGCTTGGCGCTTTGTTCGCGTGAGTCAGCACCCCCAGCTTCTTTGAGAGCGCGCCGTTTTGGGGTGGAACGCGACAGCCTTATTACCCTCGATTCCGAACGGCGGTTTCGACCAGAGGCTCAATGTCTTTTACCCATCTCGGACTATCCGAAAAAGTCCTCGCTGCAGTGGCGGCCACCGGTTACACCACCCCCACCCCCATTCAGGAACAGGCGATCCCTCACGTCCTCGCTCGCAAGGACGTGCTCGGCATCGCCCAGACTGGCACCGGCAAGACCGCGGCCTTCGTGCTGCCGATGCTCACCATCCTCGAAAAGGGTCGCGCCCGGGCGCGCATGCCGCGCACCCTGATCCTTGAGCCAACCCGCGAACTCGCGGCGCAGGTGAAGGAAAACTTCGACCGCTACGGCGCGGGTCAGAAACTCAACGTCGCCCTCCTGATCGGCGGCGTTTCCTTCGGCGACCAGGATGCCAAGCTGACGCGCGGCGTCGACGTGCTGATCGCCACTCCCGGCCGCCTGCTCGACCACACGGAGCGCGGCGGCCTGCTGCTCACCGGCGTCGAGCTGCTCGTCATCGACGAAGCCGACCGCATGCTGGACATGGGCTTCATTCCCGACATCGAGCGCGTCTGCAAGCTCGTCCCGTTCACGCGGCAGACCCTGTTCTTCACCGCGACCATGCCGCCGGAGATCCGGCGCATCACCGAAACCTTCCTGCACAATCCGCAGAAGATCGAGGTATCGAAGCCCGCCACCACCGCTGTCACCGTTACGCAGTGTCAGGTCCCGGCCGGGCGCGAGGCGCACGAGAAGCGCGAGCTGCTTCGCCGATTGCTGCGCGAGGCCAAGGATCTCCAGAACGCGATCATCTTCTGCAATCGCAAGCGCGAGGTCGCCGTCGTTCACAAATCGCTGCAAAAGCACGGCTTCAGCGTCGGCGCGCTGCACGGCGACATGGACCAGTCGGCCCGCACGGCGGCACTCGAGCAGTTCCGCAAGGGCGAGCTGCCCCTGCTGGTCGCATCCGACGTCGCCGCCCGCGGCCTCGACATCCCCGAGGTCAGCCACGTCTTCAATTTCGACGTTCCTCACCATCCCGACGATTATGTCCACCGCGTCGGCCGCACCGGTCGCGCAGGTCGGTCCGGCATGGCGATCTCGCTCGTCACGCCGCTCGACCAGAAGTCGATGGTGGCGATCGAGAAGCTGATCGGCCAGAGCATTCCACGCGCCGAAGGCGATTTCGAAGTCCGCACCGATGCTTCCGACGCGAGCGAGCGTCCGCGCGAGCAGCGCGGCCGTGAACGGTCACGCGGCGGACGCGGCAAGCCGCAGCGCGGCCGCGATCGTGAGCGCAGCCACGAGCCGCGCGAACCGCGTGGCGAGGCACAGCCTTCGGCCGAAGCAAGGCCCGCTTCCGAAGCAAGGCCCGCGCGCGAGGCAAGGCCCGCGCGCGAGGCAAGGCCTCCGCGTGAAGCAAGGCCTTCGCGTGAAGCAAGACCACCGCGTGAAGCAAGCGCCCCGCGCGAAGCCAAGCCATCATCCGAGCCGCGTGACGGTGCGCGCCAGCAGGCCAATCCGTCGCATGTGCCGTCGATCGGCCGTCCCGAGCCGCGCCGCCAACGCGAAGCCGACAGCGAGCCGGGTGACCACTCGCATCTGCCGGCATTTCTGCTGCGTCCGGTTCGCTCCCCCGCCGGCGCCTGAAGCACGATGCGCGCCCGGCTTTGGTTGAAACCAAGCCGGCGCGCACTTTTTCGGATGCATTCGTGGACGTATATTTACGGGGCGTTCACGATCGTCCGTTAGCCTACGAACATAATTTAAGTATTGCTGCGGTCGTCGGCACGCCGATCGCTGTGGGGTATGTTCCGTGGTCAAGGTGCTCGACGAACACGAACGCACGATGGCGTTCGCCCAGGTAGCGCTCGGTCAGATCCGATCGCTACGGCAGACGGCAATTCCCCGCAATTACGAGATCTGGTACGTCTACGCCACCGGCTACAACGCCCCGCTCAACAAGATCATCAACGAGACGCTGGCGCGAAGCGGCAAGCTGACCGAAGCCGATCTCGATCACATCTACGAGACCTACCTCTCCCACATCAAGACCACCGAGCGCATCGACAAGGTCGGCGCGCGCGTCATCGGCGAGATCGACGACGTCATAAAGGTTCTCGGCGACGCGCTCGCGATGACCGGCTCCTACGATGCGAGCCTGTCGGACGCGACCAAAAAGCTGTCATCGGCCGAAAGCCGCGAGCAGATCAAGTCGATCGTCGAGACGCTGCTGCATTCGACCAGCGAGATGCGCGAGACCAACAAGGCGCTGGAAGACCGGCTGACGCTCTCGAGGAGCGAGATCAGCAACCTCCAGCAGAGCCTGGAGGCGATCCGCGCCGAGAGCCTGACCGATCCGCTGACGGGGCTCGGCAACCGCAAATATTTCGATCGCATGATCGACATGGCCGTGCAAGGCGCGCTCGCCTCCGGCGAGCCGCTGTCGCTGCTGCTGGTCGACATCGATCATTTCAAGTCGTTCAACGATTCCTACGGCCATCTCACCGGCGACCAGGTGCTGCGGCTGGTCGGCCTGTCGCTGAAGCAGACCATCAAGGGCCAGGACATCACCGCCCGCTATGGCGGCGAGGAATTCGCGGTCGTGCTGCCCAACACCGCGCTGCGCCAGGCCCTCACGGTGGCCGATCACATCCGCCGCGCGGTGATGGCGAAGGAACTAAAGAAGAAGTCCACCGGCGAAATCCTTGGCCGGGTCACCATCTCCGTCGGCGTCTCCATGCTCAAGCAGGGTGACGACACCGATGCGCTGATCGAACGCGCGGATGCCTGCCTGTACGCCGCCAAACGCAACGGCCGCAACCGCGTGATCTGCGAGGCCGATCCGGAATTCACGGTCGAGACCCATAACCGGGTGGCGTGACGCCGAAGCCGCGCACCGCCAGCGCTTGACATTCTGACCCGACGAACGACATCTCCCTCGCCGTCTTGAGGCGTCCGACTGCGAAGATCCGGAGGACTTGTCGTCTTGCCCAATCCGCATGATTTTCACTCACCGCAACCGTCCTACACCAGGGACGAGCTGCTGAGATCGAGCGAGGGCGGCTATTTCGGGCCGGGCAATGCGCAATTGCCAGCGCCGCCGATGCTGATGATGGACCGCATCACGGAGATCAGCCTGGATGGCGGAGAGTTCGGCAAGGGCCATATCGTCGGCGAGCTCGACATCGCGCCGGGCCATTGGTTCTTCGATTGCCACTATCACGGCGATGCCACGATGCCAGCGTCTCTGGGTTTGGATGCCATGTGGCAGATGGTCGGCTACTGGCTGGGATGGTCGGGCTCGCCGGGCAAGGGCCGCGCCATCGGCGTCGGCGAAGTCGCGTGCACGGGCGAGGTCACACCGAACGCGCAACGCGTGCGCTACGAGGTCTCCATGAGGATGGTCCGGCGCGGCAAGCTGGTGCTCGGAATTGCCGACGGTCGCGTGCTGGCCGACGGCGTCTGCGTCTTCACCGCCAGGGACATGCGGGTTGGTCTGACCAAGGCCGTGGAGTGAAGTCCCATCGGGTGGGCAAAGGCGCTCAGCGCCATGCCCATCATCTCCCACACCAGCACCTCAGCGGAGGGCACGCTTCGCTTTGCCCGCCCTGCGCATTGTTTTCTTCTTGGTCGGCCGCTTCGTTGCAACGGGCTTCTTCGCAACCTTCTTCGCCGCCTTCTTCACCTTGGGCGGCTTCTTCACCTTGGCGCGCTGGGCAGCAGCAAGCGCGGCCCTCGCCCATTGCGCGAGTTCCGCGGAATCGTCGAACAGGCGGGCCGGCAGCTCCCAATAGGAGTTCACCACCACGGTCTTGGCGCGGGTCGAGTATTGGAACGGCTTCGAGCCTTCCGCCTCAAAATCCGGGATGGTCATCTCGTCAGCGCGAAAAAACAGGCCGGCGCGCAAGGCCAGCGCGAAGTTGACGCCGTCGGCGGAGATGCCGTAGCCGGAGAACATTTTCCGGATGGCGACGGGGCCGAAATCGGCGAACAGGTCGATCAGAAATTCGCGGTCCATGGCTGAACTATTTCCGCACGGTCGTCTTGGCGAAAGCCAGGACCCATTCCACGGGAGGGAGTTTAGCGAAGACTGCCAGTCGTGCCAGCGTCGGTATTGGCACCGACGATCACCGCGAGATCACGCGGTATGGATCCTGGCCTTCGCCAGGACGACAGCGGAGCGATTTGCGAGAAACGAGCTACCCGTCGATCTGCGCCGGACGCAGCTCGACCGACTCGCCACAGCCGCAGGCGGAGATCTGGTTGGGGTTGTTGAAGACGAACTGGGCCTGCATCTTGTCGGCCTTGTAGTCCATCTCGGTGCCGAGCAGGAACAGCACGGCCTTGGGATCGACCAGGATCTTGACGCCCTTGTCCTCGACGACCTCGTCGGTCGGGCGGACATCATGGGCGTATTCGACGGTGTAGGACTGTCCGGCACAGCCGCCGTTCTTGACGCCGACGCGCAGGCCAACGATCTCGGAATCGGCCCGCTGGGTCAGCTCGCTGATGCGCTGGGCGGCAGCGTCCGTCAGCCGCATGACCTGCGGGCGGGGCCGCCTCGGCTTTGGAGTGGATGCTGGTGTCGAGCCCGACGATATCTGTGTCATGTCAATGATGTGGTCCGTTGCCGAGCGAATTCAATGCCAAGGATCTAACAAGGATCTAAAGCCGAGGTTACGCGTCACCACATGTTGAGCACGAGGCGGGCCTCGTCGCTCATGCGTTCCGGCGTCCATGCCGGCTCCCAGACCACCTTGACGTCGACCACGCCGACGCCGGGGACGCTGGCGACCGCGTTCTCGACCATGGTCGGCAGCTCGCCGGCGGCCGGGCAATTCGGTGTCGTCAGCGTCATTTGCACATCGACGGAACGATCGTCCTTGATCTCGACCTTGTAGATCAGGCCGAGCTCGTAGATATCAGCCGGGATTTCCGGGTCGAACACGGTCTTGAGCCCGGCGATGATCTCGGTGGTGAGACGCTCGGTCTCCTCAGGCGGCAGCGCCGACTGGGTTTCCATCGGATTGGCTTTGATTTCGGCCGTGTCACTCATGCGAACAAATCCCGCGCCTTCAACAGCGCCTGTGCCAGATGATCGACTTCTTCCCGCGTATTATACATGCCGAACGACGCCCGGCATGTGGCTGTGACGTTGAACCGCTCTAAAAGCGGCATCACGCAATGGGTGCCGGCGCGCACCGCGATGCCCTGGCGGTCGATCACGGTGGCGACGTCGTGGGCGTGCGCGCCCTTGAGTTCGAAGGAGATCACCGGGCCCTTGCCCCGCGCCGTGCCGATCAGCCGCAGCGAGTTGATCTCGCGCAGCTTATCCTGGGCGTAGGTGACGAGATCGTGCTCGTGCGCGGCGATGCGCTCCTTGCCGATCGAATTGACGTAGTCGATCGCGGCGCCGAGCCCGACGGCCTCGACGATCGCCGGCGTGCCGGCCTCGAATTTGTGCGGGGGATCGCCATAGGTGACGACATCGCGCGAGACCTCGCGGATCATTTCGCCGCCGCCGTTATAGGGGCGCATCGCGACCAGGTGGTCGTACTTGGCCCAGAGCACGCCGATGCCGGTCGGCCCGTAGACCTTGTGGCCGGTGAAGACATAGAAGTCGCAGCCGAGGTCCTGGACGTCGACTGGGATATGCACCGCGCCCTGGCTGCCGTCGACCAGCACGGGAATGCCGCGGGCGTGGGCGATCTTCACAACGTCCTTGACCGGGACGATGGTGCCAAGCGCGTTCGACATCTGCGTGATCGCGACCAGCTTGGTCTTCGACGTCAGCAGCTTTTCGAATTCGTCGATGAGGAAATTGCCCTCGTCGTCGACCGGCGCCCATTTGATCACGGCACCATGGCGTTCCCTGAGGAAATGCCAGGGCACGATGTTGGAGTGGTGCTCCATGATCGAAATGACGATCTCGTCGCCTGCTTTGATGTTCGGCTCGCCCCAGGACGAGGCGACGAGGTTGATCGCCTCGGTCGCGTTGCGGGTGAAGATCACTTCCTCGGTCCGCGGCGCGTTGATGAACTGCGCCACCTTGGTGCGGCCGCCCTCATAGGCTTCGGTCGCGGCGTTGGCGAGATAATGCAGGCCGCGGTGCACGTTGGCATATTCGGAGGTGTAGGCCTGCGTCATGCGATCGAGCACGGCGCTCGGCTTCTGCGCAGATGCGGCGTTGTCGAGATAGACCAGCGGCTTGCCGTAGATCTGCATGGCCAGCGCCGGAAAATCCTGGCGCACGCGCGCAACGTCGTAAGAGCCGTTCTTGACTGCCGGATGCGTGCTCATTGGCGCCGCTCCAGCCAGCGCTCGGCAATGCCGATCACGTGCTCGCGCAGATCATCGTCGGCGATCTGCTCGATCGCCTCGCCGACGAAGGCCTGGATCAGCAGCGCCTGGGCCTGCTTCTCCGGCAGGCCGCGCGCCTTCAGATAGAACAGCAGACTGTCGTCCAGCGCACCGGCGGTGGCGCCGTGACCGCAGGAGACGTCGTCCGCAAAGATCTCGAGCTCGGGCTTGTTGTCGGCTTCCGCCTCATCCGAGAGCAGCAGCGCGCGGATCATCATCTTGCCGTCGGTCTTCTGCGCATCGGGACGAACGATGATGCGGCCCTGGAACACCGAATGGGCGCGATCGTCGATCACGGCGCGGAAAACTTCTCGGCTGACGCAGTTCGGCACGGCATGGTCGACCACCAGCGTGGTGTCGCCATGTTCGGTCTTCTGCAACAGGTTCACGCCGTTGACGGAGAGCTCGCTGCCCTCGCCTGCCAGCGTGATGAAGCCCTGCAGGCGGCTGACTGCCGCGCCGGTCGTCATGTTGAAGAAGTTCAGCTTTGTATTCGCGCCGACCGTGACGAACTGCGAGGTGATGTTCACAGCATCCGGCGAATCGTCCATCAGACGGATATGCGCGATGTCGGCATTATCGCCAACCGAGAGGATGACGGCATCGTTGACCTGGTAAGCCTTGGCGCCGGCCGCGACAAAGCTCTCGATGATCGTGGCACGAGCGCCCTTCCCGACCGCAACCTGCGAGCGGGTGAAAGCCGACGCGGAAGATGCAACCGCGATGTGGATGATCTGGATCGGCGCGGACAGCTGCGTGCCGTCGGCGATATCAAGCACGACACCGTCGGTCGCCATCGCCGCGTTCAGCGCGATCACCGCATCGATGGCCGCGGTCCTTAACAGACCGGAATCCTTCTCCAGCGTCTCCCGCAACGTCTTAAAGCTCGCCTCGGAGGCGAGCGCCTTGACGTCGGAGAGATCGGGAGCGAACACACCGTCGACCAGCACCAGCTTGCGGGCGCCGGCGATCGCATGTGCTTTCACCGCGTCCGCGGCGCGCTTCAACGCAGTCGCATCGGGCGCAGCCGCGAGCGGCAGTACCTCGCCGACCAGCGCGCGCAGATCGGTGTACTTCCACTCCTCGATCCGGCGGTGCGGCAGGCCGAGACGCTCATAGGTCTCGAACGCCTCGCGGCGTACCGCGATCACGGAAGGCGAACCCGGCAGCCGGCTTTCGGCGCTGGCGAAGAGATCGCTCACCGCGCGGCCGTTTCCGGTCTTTGCCACAGCAACGTTCATCTCAAAATTCCTTACGCGGCGTCCTCGAACTGGGCGTAGCCGGACGCTTCCAGCTCCAGCGCCAGTTCCTTGCCACCGCTCTTCACGACACGGCCTTTTGACATCACGTGCACGACGTCAGGCACGATATAGTTCAGCAGCCGCTGATAATGGGTGATGACGACCATCGCGCGCTTGGGCGAATGCAGCGCGTTGACGCCGTCGGCTGCAATGCGCAGCGCGTCGATGTCGAGGCCGGAATCCATCTCGTCGAGGATGCACAGGCTCGGCTCGAACAGCGCCATCTGCAGCACCTCATTGCGCTTCTTCTCGCCGCCGGAGAAGCCGACATTGACACCGCGCTTGAGCATGTCCTGCGGGATGTTCAGCGACTTCGAGACTTCGCGGACTTTCTTCAAAAAGTCGGGCGTCGAATATTCGCCCTCGCCGCGCGCCTTGCGCTGCGCGTTCAGCGCGGTGCGCAGGAAATTCATGGTGGAGACGCCGGGGATCTCGACCGGATACTGGAACGCCAGGAACACGCCCTTGGCGGCCCGTTCGTTGGGCGCCATCGCGAGCAGGTCTTCGCCCTTGAACAGGATCTCGCCGTCGGTGACCTCGTAACCAGGCTTGCCGGCGATGACGTGGGACAGCGTCGATTTGCCGGAGCCGTTCGGCCCCATGATCGCGTGGATCTCGCCCTCGTTCACGGTCAGCGTCAACCCATGGAGGATCTCACGCTCCTCGACACGAACCTTGAGGTCTTTCACTTCAAGCAAAGCCATCTTGGTGTCCAGTTTATTCAAATGATGCATAGGGCGCGCGACGCGCGCCGCGAGGGCCGGCGCTAGCCGACCGATCCTTCAAGCGAGATCGAGATCAGCTTCTGCGCTTCCACCGCGAATTCCATCGGCAGTTGCTGCAGCACGTCCTTGACGAAGCCGTTGACGACGAGGCCGACCGCCTCCTCCTGCGTGAGGCCGCGCTGGATGCAGTAGAACAGCACGTCCTCGGAGATCTTGGACGTGGTGGCCTCGTGCTCGAACGTCGCCGACGAGTTCTTGGCTTCGATGTAGGGCACGGTGTGCGCGCCGCATTTGTCGCCGATCAACAGCGAATCGCAGGCGGTGAAGTTGCGCGCGCCGGTCGCCTTGCGATGCGCCGTCACGAGGCCGCGATAGGTGTTCTGCGATCTGCCGGCGGCGATGCCCTTGGAGATGATACGGCTCGACGTGTTCTTGCCGAGATGGATCATCTTGGTGCCGCTGTCGACCTGCTGATAGCCATTCGAGATCGCGATCGAATAGAATTCACCACGCGAATTGTCGCCCCGCAGGATGCAGCTCGGATACTTCCAGGTGATCGCCGAACCTGTCTCGACCTGGGTCCAGGAGATCTTGGAATTGTTGCCGCGGCAGTCACCACGCTTGGTGACGAAATTGTAGATGCCGCCTTTGCCTTCCGAATTGCCGGGATACCAGTTCTGCACCGTCGAATATTTGATCTCGGCGTCGTCGTGCGTGACGAGTTCGACCACGGCCGCGTGCAGCTGGTTCTCGTCGCGCTGCGGCGCGGTGCAGCCCTCGAGATAAGAGACGTAGGAGCCCTTGTCGGCAATGATCAGCGTGCGCTCGAACTGGCCAGTGTTGCGCTCGTTGATGCGGAAGTAGGTGGACAGTTCCATCGGGCAGCGCACGCCCGGCGGCACGTAAACGAACGAGCCGTCCGAGAACACCGCCGAGTTCAGCGTTGCGTAGAAATTGTCCGACGTCGGCACCACGGATCCCAGATATTTCTGCACCAGCTCGGGATGCTCGCGGATCGCCTCCGAGATCGGCATGAAGATCACGCCGGCCTTCTTCAGCTCGGCCTTGAAGGTGGTCGCAACCGAGACCGAATCGAACACCGCGTCGACCGCGATCTTGCGCCTGTTGGGGTCTTCCTCGCCGGGCTTCGGCTCGACGCCTTCGAGCATGGCGACTTCCCGCAAGGGAATGCCGAGCTTCTCGTAGGTCTTCAGAATCTCGGGATCGATCTCGTCGAGCGAGGTGATCGTCTTCTTCGGCTTGGGAGCCGAATAATAATAGAGGTCCTGAAAGTCGATCTTGGGATAGTCGACGCGGGCCCAGGTCGGCTCGGTCATGGTCAGCCAGCGCCGATAGGCCTCGAGCCGCCACTGGAGCATCCAGGCGGGTTCGTTCTTCTTCTCGGAGATGAACTTGACGGTTTCTTCCGACAGCCCCTTTGGGGCCTTGTCGGACTCGATCAGGGTCTCAAACCCATAACGATACTGATCGACGTCGATGCGCTTCACGCGCTCGACCGTCTCTTGCACGGCTGGCATTCTATCCTCCGCTCGCGGTTTCAAGGACCGCGGTGGATCATCAAATTCGGACGACTATTACGATGTTTCTTGGCGGGACGCACGCGCTTAGAACCGTTCAAGCCGTGTTTCATCGCTTATCCCTTAAGTAGGGTATTACCGAGCTTTCGCCAAGCCTCTAACGCCCTGTTGATGTCATCCGGCTCCGTGGACCAGCCCAGACTGAGACGCACCGCTCCTTGGGCGACGGTGGGATCATACCCCATCGCCGACAGCACGTGGGACGGCTGTACCTTGCCCGAGGAACAGGCAGAGCCCGAGGACACCGCGACACCTTCGAGGTCGAAACCGATCACCGCGGTCTCGGCTTTCAAGCCGGGAGCCGTGAAAAGAACGGTATTTGGCAACCGCCTGGCGTCATCTGAGAAGACCGTTGCGCCGGCCATGGAGCGAATGCCATTTTCCAAGCGATCTCTGAGGGTTGCCATCCGTTCCGCATCCTCCGGCAAAGCCTGAAGGGCAGCCCGCACGGATGCGCCGAAGCCGGCAATGCCGGCGACATTCTCGGTTCCGGCACGCCGGTTCAGCTCCTGCCCGCCGCCCCGCAGCACCGGCTCAAGTCCGGCCACGCCCTCGGCCACGACCAGCGCGCCGACCCCCTTGGGGCCGCCGATCTTGTGCGCAGAAAAGGTCGCAAGGTCCGCACCGATCACCTTGATATCGAAGGGGATTTTCCCAAGCGCCTGGATTGCGTCGACGTGCAGGAGGCCGCCGGCCCCGTGAACGATTCCCGCGGCCTCGGCGATAGGCTGCAGCGCGCCCGTCTCGTTGTTGGCCGCCATGATAGAGACCAGCGCCGGCGGGCCCTCTCTGAGCAGCGCCTTCAAATGATCGAGGTCGATCACGCCGGAGCGTGTGACCCTGATCTGACCGATCTCATCTGCCGGGAACCGGCCGCCTGCCAGTACCGAAGCATGCTCGACGGCCGAGACCAGAAGCCGCTCGACAGGCCCCCCAGACGGCCCCCGAAGCCCCGGTGAAAGCGCCAGCGCGTTGGCTTCGGTTCCCGTGGAGGTGAAGACGACGTTCCGCGGCAGCGCGCCTACTGCGGTCGCAAGGATGGCCCGCGCCCCCTCGACAAGCCGTCGCGCCTCGCGCCCCTCGGCGTGAACAGAGGACGGATTGCCGATCAGCTCGTAGGCTGCGAGCATTGCGCCTCGCGCCTCGGAGCGAAGCGGCGTGGTCGCGTTCCAGTCGAGATAAACACGGCTCGGCATGACGTATTATGTTACCATTCGGACCAGGCTGCTTCGCCCGCACTGGTACCCGACATGGGCCCCCGGGCAGCGCTTGGCAATCTCGATTCCCAATCGCCTTCGCGCGATGACGGCCATGACACGCTAACGTCTTGAGCCGATTGCGGGATGTTCAAGATGCTTGCTTTTTGACCCTCGCCTCATGTTAGAACGCGCGCGTCAGTTCGCCGCGCGCCGCTCGCGCATCATCCGAGGGCGCCGCTCCACCCTTCCATTCGCGGCTTGATCGGCCCAGCAGCCGATGAAATCCGCACAATCGGTTGATTGTTGAAGAGCGTCTTCAAGGGATCAATCAAGAGATCATCATGCCTGAAGTTATTTTCACCGGCCCCGCCGGCCGCCTCGAAGGCCGCTACCATCCGGCCAAGCAGAAGAACGCGCCAATCGCGATGGTCCTGCATCCGCATCCGCAGTTCCACGGCACGATGAATCATCAGATCATCTACCAGTGCTACTATGCGTTCGCGCATCGCGGCTTCTCGGTGCTGCGTTTCAATTTCCGTGGCGTCGGCCGCAGCCAGGGCTCGTTCGACCACGGCACCGGCGAATTGTCGGACGCGGCCGCGGCGCTCGACTGGGCGCAGACCATCAATCCCGAAGCGCGCGCCTGCTGGGTTGCCGGCTTCTCCTTCGGCGCCTGGATCGGCATGCAGCTGCTGATGCGCCGCCCCGAGGTCGAGGGCTTCATCTCGATCGCGCCGCCCGCCAACCTCTACGACTTCTCGTTCCTCGCACCCTGCCCGTCCTCGGGGCTGATCGTGCATGGCGAGAAGGACGCGGTGGTGCCGCCCAAGGACGTCAACACGCTGGTCGAGAAGCTGAAGACCCAGAAGGGCATCGTGATCGACCAGCAGGTCATCCCGGGCGCCAACCACTTCTTCGACGCCAAGCTCGAGCCGCTGATGGAAACCATCACCGCCTATCTCGACATGCGCCTCGCCAACGTGCGCTGAGCTTTCCGTGGGTGCGTTCATCGCATTGCTGCGTGCCGTGAATGTCGGCGGCACCGGCAAATTGCCGATGAGCGAACTCAAGGCTATGTGCGAGGAGCTCGGCTACGCCGCCGTGCGCACCTATATTGCAAGCGGCAACGTCGTCTTCACAAGCCGCAAGTCGCAATCTGCGATCAAGACCGCACTCGAAAAGCGATTGCACGCCTATGCCGGCGCGCCGGTCGGCGTGCTCGTGCGCAGCGCCACCGAGATGGCGCAGGTCTTGGCCGATAATCCGTTTCCAAAGGCCGCCCCCAACCGTACCGTCGCGATCTTCCTCGACAAGGCGCCGCCGGCGGATGCGCTCGCCGGCATTCGCGGCCAGAACAAGGAGGAGATCCGCCTCGGCCGCCGCGAGATCTACGTGCATTACGGCGACGGCATGGGCACGTCGAAGCTGGTCATCCCCGCCGCCAACCGGCACCGCGCGCAACATGAAAACGATCGCGACGCTCGCGAAAATGGCCGCAGAGCTCTAGGCCAGCTTGAGCGCCGCGATCCCCGTCAGCACCAGCAGGATCCCCGCGATCTTCATCGCGCTCAGCGCCTCGCCGAACAGCACCACACCCATGACGACGGTGCCGGCGGCGCCGATGCCGGTCCAGACCGAATAGGCGACGCCGACCTCGAGCACCTTCAAAGCACGCCCGAGCAGGACAACGAAGGCTACGAGCAGCACGAGCGAAACGACGCTCCAGCCAGCGCGCGTGTAGCCTTCCGCATATTTCATCGAGATCGCCCAGCCAACATCGAGTGCGCCTGCGATCACCAGCATCAGCCAGGCCATGGATTGCGACATCGGCGTGGGCTCAGGCCGCAAGCTTGAGCAGATGCGCGTCGTGGCGCACGAGGAAGGCGCGCAGCAATTGCGGATAGTCCGCGCCCACCGCAGTACGGACGCTCGGACGCTTCGCCAGTTCGGCGCGCCATGCGCGGACCTTCGGCACATCGCGGAAAATGCCGTGGTCGGTCAGCTCATCGAACAGATCGAAGTAGCGGAAGACGGGGGCGAATACGGCGTCGACGAGACTGAACGCTTCGCCAGCAAAATAAGGACCGGCACCGAGCGCCGCTTCGACCCGGGCGAACTTCACCATCAGCGCCTGGCGCTTGCTCTCGAACGTCGCCGCATCGGTCGTGGTCTCTAGGCCCCAGAGATCGGCGAGCACTGCTGAACCGAACTCCATCCACGCCCGGTGCTCGGCACGCTCCAAGGCATCCGCCGGATGCAGTCTCACGCCGCCTTGCGTCTCCTCGATGTACTCGCAGATCACGTTACTCTCGAACAGCGCGACCTCGCCCTTCTCGCTCGTCACGACCAGCACCGGCACCTTGCCGAGCGGCGACAGTTTGAGAAACCAGTCGGGCTTATTGGCGAGATCGATGTCGACCCGCTCGAACGGCACGCCCTTCTCGTTGAGCGCGATCACCGCGCGCTGCACATAGGGGCAAAGCTTGTGGCTGATCAGTTTCAGTGAAGCGGTCATGGCGAGAATCCCGACGGTTAGATGCAACTGCATCAAAGATAGATGCATATGCATCTACATGTCAAGATCAATGCATCTGCATCATCCCGCCTATGATCTCAAGGCCGCGCGATCACCCCGCCCGTCATCGGCATCGGCACGCCCGTGGTCCCGGGATACGACAGCGGCAGGCCCTTCAGGCCGCGCGCGGCGAGGAAGCCGAAGGCCTGCGCCTCGATGGCGTCGGAGGCCCAGCCGACTGCCTCCGCGGCCTCGACAGTGGCGGACCCAACGCGCTCCCGCAGCATCTGGAGCATGGTCCGGTTGCGGGCGCCGCCGCCGCAGACGATCCAGCTCCGCGGCCTGCGTGGCAGCAGCGGGATGACGCGGGCAATGGCCGCCGCGGTGAAGGCGGTCAGCGTTGCGGCGCCGTCGGCCGGCAGGACATCGCCGAGCTTCAGCGCGGCAAAATCGTTGCGGTCGAGCGATTTCGGCGGCGGGCTTGCGAAGAACGGCAGCTGCAGCGCCCGCGCGATCCAGGCCTCGTCCGCCTTGCCGAGGGCTGCGAGCTTTCCGTCCGCGTCGAACGCCTGATTCATGGTGCGGTACATGAAATCGTCGAGCAACGCGTTGCCGGGTCCGGTGTCGCAGGCGATCAGCGTGTCGTTGCCGTCGATATAGGTGATGTTGGAGACGCCGCCGATATTGACCACGATGATCGGCCCTTCGCGCTCCAGCGAATGGGCGAGCGCGCGGTGATAAACCGGCACTAATGGCGCGCCCTGCCCGCCGGCCTCGACGTCGGCGGCGCGAAAATCATGCATCACCGGGATATGGATCGCCCTGGCCAGCGCCGGCGCGTCGCCGATCTGCACCGTCAGCCGCTTCTCGGGGCGGTGCAGCACGGTCTGGCCGTGGAAGCCGACGATGTCGATGTCTTCCGGCTTCATCCGGTTCTGGGCGACGAAGGCGGCCACCGCCTCGGCATGCGCGAGCGTCACTGCGCGTTCGGCCTCGGCCAGAACTCCCGGCCTAGCATCGCGTTGGGCCAGGTGCACCGCCTCGCTCAGCGCCTGCCGCAGCAGGTTGCGCTCCGCCGGGCTATACGGCCGGTAGCCGGACGGCCCGAATGCCTTCACCTGCTTTCCGTCGGTTTCGATCAGCGCGACATCCACCCCGTCCAGCGAGGTGCCGCTCATCAAACCGAGTGCCGTCAACATCATGGATCAGCGTCCTCAAGCGACCCTTCCGGCATGCCGATCTTGTGCCAGAGGGACACATCTTATAATGCCACAGGCCAAAGTGGCGGGCAGCAACCGAGTTCCCACGGAAGACCCTTAAATTGCTCCCAAAACAGTAAACCAAGAATTGTCAGGCGCGCCGACAAATGAATGCATTCAAATCGGATTTCCTCAACACGTTGCAGGAACGTGGATACATCCACCAATGCTCCGATTTCGAGGGGCTGGACGCCCTCGCCGCCAAGGGCGAGGCGACGGCTTATGTCGGTTACGATTGCACCGCCCGCTCGCTGCACATCGGCAACTACCTGACCATGATGATGCTGCACTGGCTGCAGCAGTCCGGCAACAAGCCGATCACGCTGATGGGCGGCGGCACAACCATGGTCGGCGATCCCTCCGGAAAGGACGAGACGCGCGCGATCCGCACCGTCGCCGAGATCGAGGCCAACAAGGAATCGATCCGCGGCGTGTTCGCAAAGGTGCTGCGCTATGGCGGGGGCAAGAGCGACGCCATCATGCTCGACAATGCCGAGTGGCTGACAAAGCTCAACTACATCGAGATGCTGCGCGACGTCGGGCGGCATTTCTCGGTCAACCGCATGCTGACGATGGACTCCGTGCGCCTGCGCCTCGAGCGCGAGCAGGAGATGAGCTTCATCGAGTTCAACTACATGATCTGCCAGGCCTACGACTTCGTCGAGCTCGCCAGGCGGACCGGCTGCAACTTGCAGATGGGCGGCTCCGACCAGTGGGGCAACATCATCATGGGCGTCGATCTCGGCCGTCGCATGGGCACGCATCAGCTGTTCGCCCTGACGACGCCGCTGCTGACGACGGCGTCGGGGGCCAAGATGGGCAAGACCGCTCAGGGCGCGGTCTGGCTCAACGCCGACCAGTTCTCGCCGTATGATTTCTGGCAGTACTGGCGCAACACCGAAGACGCCGACGTCGGCAAGTTCCTCAAGCTGTTCACGACGCTGCCAATGACCGAGATCAGGAAGCTCGAGGCGCTCGGAGGCTCCGAGATCAACGAGGCCAAGAAGGTGCTTGCCACCGAGGCGACCGCGCTCCTGCATGGCCGCGACGCAGCGAACGAGGCGGCCGAGACCGCGCGCCGTACCTTCGAGGAAGGCGCGCTGGCCGAGAGCCTGCCGACCGTGGAAATTCCGCGCGGCGAGTTCGACGCCGGCCTCGGCGTGCTCAACGCCTTCGTCAAGGCGGGCCTCGTTGCCTCCAACGGCGAAGCACGGCGCCAGATCAAGGGCGGCGGCCTGCGCGTCAATGACGAGCCCGTCACCGACGAGAAGATGGCGTTGTCGGCGGCCGACCTGACGCCGGAAGGCGTGGTCAAGCTGTCGTTCGGCAAGAAGAAGCACATCCTCCTGAGGCCTGCATAGGCGTATGAGCTTTTCGCTGCTTGTCAGGGCGCGCTGAAGCGCGCTCCCTGATCGGCAATGGACCAGAACACGCTAGAGGAACAGTCCAAGCAAGCGACCAGGGAACGCGTCACGGCGACGCCGCAGGGCGTCGTGCGCACCGCGCTGGTGGTGCTCGCGCTCTGCTTCACACTCGCCGTGCTCGGCCGCGGCCTCAGCGAAAGCTTCACCGTCTTCCTGAAGCCGATCTCGGAAAACTTTGGCTGGGATCGCGCCCAAGTGGTCTCGATCTATTCGCTGACGTGGCTCGTCAGCGGACTGACGGCGCCGTTGGTCGGGCGCCTGTTCGATCATTCCGGACCGCGCATCGTCTATGCACTGGGCCTTTTGCTGCTCGGCTCGGCCTTCCTGATCGCAAGCCACGCGCAGTCACTCTGGCAGTTCCAGCTCTCGATCGGACTCTGCGTCGGCATTGGCGTCGCCTTCATCGGCAATGTGCCGAACTCGATCCTGCTGGGCCGCTGGTTCGGCCCAAAACTCCCGACCGCGATGGCGGTGGTCTACTCGGCCATGGGTGGCGGCGTGCTGGCGCTGCTGCCGGCCTCGCAGCTTTTGATCGATCATCTGGGGTGGCGCGAAACCTACCAGCTGTTCGGCTTCGCCGCGCTCGGCCTGCTGGTGCCGCTCATGCTGCTGCCATGGCGGCTGTTCGCCTCGGGCTCGCCGCAGATCGCGAAGAAGACCGATCCGGATTTCGTCGATCACGGCTGGACCCTTCCGAGCGCGATGCGCCATCACGCCTTCTGGGCGCTGTTCTCGACATTCTTCTTCACCGCGGTCGGCATGTATGCGATCGCCGCCCAGATCGTGGCCTATTTGATCGATGCCGGCTTTCCACCGCTGCAGGCCGCCACGGCCTGGGGCTTCTCCGGCATCGTGCTGGTGTTTGGCATGCTAGGCGTGTCCGCGCTCGACGGCCTGATCGGTCGCCGGCCGTCGGTGCTGCTCAGCTACGCGATCTCGATCCTCGGCATCTTCCTGCTGTGGCTGTTGCAATACTCCGCCAATTTCCTCCTGCTCACCGGATTCGTGGTCTGCTTCGGCAGCATGATGGGCTCACGTGGACCGCTGATCACGGCGACCGCGATGAAGATCTTTGGGGGCAAGCGCGTCGGCACCATCTACGGCACCATCTCGATCGGCAGCGGGCTCGGCTCGGCTTTCGGCTCCTGGAGCGGCGGCCTGATCCATGACGCGACCCATGGCTACAACGCGCTGCTCGCCTTCGCACTCGCGAGCGTGGTGCTCGGGATGATCCCGTTCCTGGTCGTGCCCGCCTTGCGGCGGTAGGTCTCCTGAAGGTAACTTGAGCGCATTCGCGTCACCGGGAAATTACGGATGGGCACGACGCGAACAGCTACGAAGATGTGGATCGCACGCGGCTGAAAGTCCTTCCTGCGGTGTTTTGTCCGACATGACAAAAATGTCAGCGCAAATTGCCCTTGGGCGGCTTGCAGGGCGGAACTGAATGCGGTCCTAGTCGCAGCATTGGATGGAGGGCACAAACCAATGAACTTTCCCTATCTCGTTCGCTTTCAACCGGTTCTCTTGAGCCTGTTTCGCTTCATCACCGGCCTGCTGCTGTTCCAGTACGGTGTCGCCAAGCTGTTCAAGTTTCCGGTGCTTCCCTACTTCGCAAACATCCCGCCGATCATCTACGCAGCCGGTACGCTTGAGCTCGTGCTTGGCGCGTTGCTGATGATCGGCCTGTTCACCCGCCTCGCGGCATTCATCCTCTCGGGTGAGATGGCCTTCGCCTATTTCATGGGGCACATGTTCAAGGGCGAAACGCCGGTGTTCCTGCCGCTGCTCAATGGTGGCACCGCGGCGATCCTGTTCTGCTTCGCCTGCCTCTACCTCTCGGCAGCCGGCGGCGGCTCGGTCAGCGCCGATGCGGCGATGGGCAAGGACTAGCGGCGCGTTCGCGCGGCGCTGAGGCGTCAGCGATTGATTCGCGAATGAAGAGATGGCATCCGTATGTTCACGGGTGCCATCTCAGCGCGAGCCCAGCACGTTCCAGACCAGGACGAGGACCGCGACCAGCAGCATCGACATGATGAGGCGGTGAACGAATCGGTTCATTGCCGCTCCCAACGGATTAGGTCGCGACTAAAGACCCACACGATTTTTCTCCGAGTTGACGCGCCATGCGCCCGAGAAGCGCATGGCGACCTGCATGTTTGCGCACGCGGCTGCGCACGCCGCTCGCGCGGCAGCCGTCGCACGCGTCCATTCATGATTGGTAAGATTTTCATGCTACCGACGCGAGCAACAATAACCATTCCGTCGAGGCCGTGATGAAGCTGCTGAGTCACCTCAAGATCCGCACCAAGCTCGCCAGCATGGTCTGTCTTTCGGCACTCACGGTCACGGCCATCATCGGGGTGTCGTCCGTGCTCAGCAAGAGCCGCATGCTGGAGGATCGCGTTCAGCAGATGCGGACCGCGGTCGACATGCTCCACAACCTCGCCCAATCACTCGAAGAGGAGGTCGGCGCCGGCAAGCTGACGCAGGCCGAAGCGAAAATCCAGTTTCATCTGCGCGGCCGCCGCATGAGCTTCAATGGCGGCCAAGGCTATCCGGTGGTCTATAACGCCGATACCTCGATCCTGATCAACGGCGCGAACCAGCAGCTCGAAGGCAAGATCACGGGCGCCAAGGACTCCAACGGTGTCCTCATCGCAGATGCGATCGTAACGGCCGGCAACCAGGCTGCTCAGGGCGGCGTAACCTCATATCTCTACCCCCGTCCCGGCCAGACGGAGCCCGTCCGCAAGACCGTTTTCGCGCGCAAATTCGCGCCCTGGAACGCTACGATCAGCTACGGCCTCTATGTCGACGACATCGACGCCGACGTGCGAGCCTTGACGCTGGAGCTGGGGGCGATCGGCATCGGCTTGATGCTGCTGATGGCGACACTGTCCTGGCTGATCGCCCGCGACGTGCTCGGCGCGCTCGATCGCCAGAAGAACCGCATGCAGGCCATTTCCGAAGGCGCCATCGACACGGCGGTCGAGGAGACCGGTCGCGGCGACGAGATCGGCCGCATGGCCGAGACCCTCGAAGTGCTCAGGCAGACCGCGCTGACGGCGCGCAAGCTGGAGGCCGAGCAGGTCGCCACCAAGAGCCGCAGCGAACAGGAGAAGCGCGACGCGCTGATCTCGCTTGCCGACCGGTTCGATGCCTCCGTCGGCCAGCTCGTCGGCCTGATGGCCTCGGGCTCCGGCGAGCTGGAGGTCACCGCCAAGTCGATGTCGTCGACCGCGGAAGGCACCAACCGCCGCGCCGCCGTCGTCGGCTCGGCCGCCACCGAAGCCAGCCAGCGCGTCCAGACGGTCGCGGCCGCCGCCGAGGAGCTCTCCTCCTCCATCACCGAGATCAGCCGTCAGGTCGCGCAGTCCGCCGTGGTCACCGGCCGCGCCGTGGACAGCGCACGCCGCACCGACACCATCGTGCGCGCTCTCTCGGACGGCGCCCAGCAGATCGAGCACGTCGCCGAGCTGATTTCCAGCATCGCGGCGCAGACCAATCTGCTCGCGCTCAATGCCACCATCGAGGCCGCACGCGCTGGTGAAGCCGGCCGCGGCTTTGCTGTCGTCGCTTCGGAGGTGAAATCGCTGGCGAGCCAGACTGCCGAAGCCACCCGCGAGATCGGCGACAAGATCGCCCAGATCCAGGGCGCGACCAAGGAAGCGGTGGACGCCATCGGCGGCATCACCGCCACCATCGAGGAGGTCAGCCGGATCGCCACCTCGATCGGCGCCGCGATCGAGGAGCAAGGCGCCGCCACCGCCGAGATCGCCCGCAGCGTCTCGCAGACCGCGGAGGCCACCCTGGAAGTCACCACCAATATCGGGGGCGTCAGCACGGCAGCGAACGAGACCGGCAATGCCGCAGGCATGGTGCTCGCAGCAGCCTCGAACCTCTCCAAGCAGGCCGAGCAGCTCTCTGGCGAAGTCGGGACCTTCCTTGCGGGCGTGCGCGCGGCGTAAGGCGGCGCGGAAACCAAGGTGTAGCCTCGCCACTAACGTCGCGCGAGGGTGCAGCCGCTGGATAGCTGGCGCGTCGACCCGGTCGAGCCATCGTTCGACTGCGACGGGAATTCCTCGAACGGCGAGTTCTGTTTGCCGGTGTTGAATTCGAAGATCTTGCGGAACAGACCGGGCGCCATCGCCGAAATCGGATTGACGCGCATTACGGGCGCTGCCGGCGTGCCGACGACCTCGTAGGTCACGCCGATCAATCCTTCATTGTTGCCGCCGCCGAGGAATATGCCGAACAACGGGATCTGGCCGAAGATGTTGTTGACGCCGTACATCGGGACGAAGGTGCCGCTCATACAAACCTGGTTGCCGGGAAAGTCGATTGAGCCCTCGATGGTGGCGCCGATCATCGGCCCCTTGACCACGCCGTCGCGGATCGTGAGCGCGCCGTTCTGCCGCGTGAACTCCGCACGCATCGCCGTGAAGGCTACGCCGTTCTGGGCGCCGTTGGGAGCCCCCGCCGCGACGCGATCGAGTTGCTCCATTCCCTTGACCGAGAAGTCACGCACATTGATCAGTCCTTCCCGTGTCGTAGGCTCGGACGTCGGCGGCTCCATCGCCACCACCATCTGGCCGCCGAAGACCTTGTTGGTGGTGTCTGTGAAGCGCAGGAAGTTGCCGGCATCGCTGGTCTGGAGATAGATCACCTCGCGGTTGCCCTGGGCGCGGCCGCCGCGCAGGTCGGCGGCCACAGGCGTGTCTTTTCCGATCCTGCCGCTCAGCGTGAAGGCTTTGACCGCACCATTGCGCCGCGACATCTTGGCGTCGACGCTGCGCATCGCCTCGCCGTTGAAACCCATGACGGCGCCGAGCTTCACGTCGATGTCGAAATCGAGGTTCTTCGTCTTGCTCTTGGCATCGTCCTTGGAATTGCCTGAGATCGCCGACTTCAGGAAGCCGCGGCCGTCGAATACGTCGCCGCGCATCGTACCCTTGAGCACGCCGTCCTGGCTGCGCTCCACTTTCAGTGAGGCCTTGTCGCCGTCGGATGGCGCGTAGGTCGGGAAGTTCGCGTTCATGAGCTCGCCGTTGGCATCGACCTCGAGCGACCCCTTTATCGAGGCGCCGCCGCCTTCGATGACGATGTCCTCCAGACGCGTCGATTGCGCCGTCGGCACCACCTTGAAGCTGGCCTTGCCCGCTCTTCCCGGCAGCTTGACCCAGCCGGGCAGGATGTTGTCGAGCTTGACCGAGGTCAGGTCGGCCTCGATGCCGAGCTTCGTCGTCTGGTCGGGTCCCCCGGCGATCTTGCCCGACAGTTTGATCGGCACCGATCCGCTGACGGCGGGACCCAGATCGAATCCGAGGCGCGCGCGGCTCGCATCGTCCAGCGTGGTCTGCAGTTTGACGTCCGCATCGCCCTCGGCCGGCTTGCGGTAATCGAGCGAGGCCGCCTGCCCGTTGATCTTGACGTCGCCCTTGACCTGATAGCCCTGGTTGCTCGCGACGATCTTGAGGTTGTTGGCCTCCAGCTTTTGGTTCATCACCAGCTTGTCGGCACCAAAACCGTTGAGATCGGCCGTAACGCTGTAGGTGGTGTCGGCTTTGGTCAGCTCGCCCTTGACCGGCAGCCCAAGCTGGACGTTCGCCGAGAACGTCCCCTTGCTGGTATTGGGATCGATGACGGTCGACGACAGATCGCTCAAGCGATCGTTGGAAAGCATTTCGGCGGCCGCAGGCACCGGACCTTCGACACGAAACCTCGTCCGCGACGGCGACGGCTTGGGCGCCATATCGGGCACCTCGAAAACAAAGTCGGAAATCGTGACCTTGCGCCCCGCCGGCGTATCGGCAATGCCCTGCCCGATATTCACCGTCGCGGTGCGGCCGGTCACGCGCGCCTTCAAATCGGCATCGTGCACCACGGGCAGGCCATCGACGGGGCGAACCGTGACACCGCTCGCCACGATATTGACCGACAAGCCGTCGTCGGGAATGGGTGGGCCCTTGCGCGGAAGATTCTTCGTCGGTGAATTAACGCCGATCTCGATGCGCTGGAGCGTTCCACGCTCGATCCGCTCGATCACCCATTCGCGCAACTCGGGAACGACAAGGGTCGGCCACATCCGCTTGAGCGCGGAGGCCGACATCGGCGTTCCCGCAAAACCCAATGTCAGCCGCGGCTCGCCCGAATAGTCGATGGCACCGGTGCCGGCGACGCCGATCTCTCCGTTGGAGATATCGGCCTGGGTCAACAGCAGCCTCTTGTGGTCGGTATCGAAGCGGAAGCCGATCGCAATGCGGTTGAAGACCAGCGGCGGCTCGTTGTCGATGCCGCCGAGCAGGATCGAACCGCCGCTGAAACCGAGCTGCCAGTCATTGACGGTGCCGTTGGGCGGCTCGACATGAGCCAAAAGCGTCAGGCGGTTCGCGCCCGAGAGGACCTTGAACGGAGCAACCAGCACCCGCCGATTGGCGTCCCACTCGACATTGATCTCGGCCGAGTCGATCGCCATCGGATAATCGGGCGTATCGGTGTCGATGATGTTGCCCGCACCGACCGTGATCTTGCCGCGAAAGAAGGTCGGCACGCCGTCGCGGCCGAGCTCGCCCTTGAGCTCGCCGGTCAGCGGCAGGTCGGCGGTGTAGGTGAGATCCTTCACCCGCAGCGCCAGCAGGATGTTGGCGGTCGAAACCTTGTCGGCGCGGATATCGACCGAGCGCACGCCGTTCTCGGTGGGGCCGATCGTGGCACGCAACGACCACGGACGTGCGCCCTCTTCACCGAGGCTGAGCGCGACGCCGCCACGGCTCGGTCGGCGCAGGCTGAGCGTGATGTTCTCAAACGTCCATTTGCTGCCGCGCTGCTGGTCGTCGACGATCAGATTGCCATTCTTCAGGCCGATCTCGTTGAGATTCTGGCCGTCGAGGCCGGTCATGCTCAGACTGTCGAGCCAGTCGAGGCCCTGAAGAATGCCAGTCGGGGACGTGGCCTGGGGCGCGGCTTGCGGTGCGTCGGAGGTCGCAGGCTCGGTGGCGAATGGCGGCGGTGGCACACCGTTGCGCGGGAAAGTCGGCGGCAGTCCCGCGTCCCTTTTGGAGGCGACGCCGGTTGCGAGCGGCTTTGCGGTGTCGCCGGCCGACACCGTGACGGTGCCGTCAGGCGCGATCCGGATTGCGAGCTCGGCATCGACAAGGTTGAGGCTTTCGGCGCGCAGATGCCCCATCAGCAGGCCCGCACCCGACAGCTTCACCTCGGCCTTCGGCGCGGTCGCGACAATGACGTGATCGTGGTCGCGCACGACGATATCACGGATGCGCACGGCGATGCGGATCCGCCCGGCCCGCTCGATCTGCGTGCCGCCGACCTCCACGGTGTTGCCGTGACCGATATTGTCCTCGATCGCGGCCGCGAGCCACGGCGTCGCAATGTCGAGATTGATGGGACCGGCGCCGAGCCGCCACCACAGCGCGCCGAAACAGCCGACGAAGATGACGACCAGGACACCGACGACCACGGCCACGCGCTTCAGCCAGCGACCGCCGCCCAACCAGCGGCGCAACGGCCCAAACCCGTCAGCGAAGCGATGGAAGCCCGAATTGGAACGCGACAACAGCCGGCGCGCCCGATGGCCCGCCGCCGCTTCCTGATCCGGATCCCAGTCGGCGTCGTCCCATTGCTGCTGCTCTGGTTGGCTGCCGCGCCGATCCAAATCCCGATTGTAATCCTGGGGCGACGTATTCCTTGCCATTGCCTCTCGATACAGGCGCCCGTCGTGGGATTGAGCGCCGCCGGGGCCGCAGCCGTCGACGGGAAGCGAAGCTTCCCGCGCCGGCATTGCCGCCATACCTCGAATATTCCTTCTGTTCGTCATGTCGCCCCGGGAGCGCGTTCAACGAGCAGTGGGGTGGTGCGTGGAATTCCTTGTAACCAGACTCCGGCGTCGTCAGACTCGCCCCGCCGAGGGCACGATTCCGGCATAGCGGAAAAGGGCTGCAATACCGCTTTGGTTGACCCGCCGAAAGCGACGAAAGGAAGGCGTATGTCCAAGAAATCCCGAAAGAAATCGTCCAAAACGCCCTCCGTCACTCCGACGGCTAAAAAGACGCCCGTGAAAGCGCGGGCTGCGACTCAAACCAAGCTCGCGAAAACACAGCGGACACCGGCGAGCAAATCAACTGGGACCATAGCAAAGACAGCATCGCATAAGGCCGCATCGAAACGGTTAAATTCTTCCAAATCGGCATCCGCGCCTGAAACGGCGGCGAAGGCCGGCTTGGCTGAGGGGCAGAAGGCTCCCGCCTTCCGCCTGCCCCGCGACGGCGGCGGCGTCGTCGCGCTGTCGGATTATACCGGCCAGAAGCTGGTCCTGTTCTTCTACCCCCGCGCCGACACGCCGGGCTGCACCAGGGAGGCCATCGATTTCACCCGGCTCACCGGCGCCTTCGCCAAGGCTGGCACCGCCGTGCTCGGTATCTCCGCCGATCCGGTCAAGGCTCAGGACAAGTTCCGGGACAAGCACGGTCTCGGCGTGCCCCTCATCTCGGACGAGACGCACGAGATGCTGGAGGCCTACGGCGCCTGGGGCGAAAAGTCCATGTATGGCAAGAACTTCCTGGGAATTCTTCGCACCACGATGCTGCTTGGCGCCGACGGCAAGATCGCGCGGATCTGGCGCAATGTCCGGGTCGAAGGCCACGCCGACGAGGTGCTGGAAGCCGCAAGGAGCCTTTAACCAATCATTTAAATTCAAGGGGTTCCGTTTCCGGAAAATTAACCATGACCGGCCCAGATTGCCGCGGCAATTAGGCCGCACGGACTCATCCGATCGGCGCGGGAGTGCCGATGTCGAAAAGTTCTGCCCAACTCTCGCAGTACCCCCAACATCACCCGCACGACCATGGACGGGCCTTTCATCGCCGTGCCGCCGCAGTGGCAACCGCGCTTCCCCTTCCGGACACCGACGACGCCTACACCATCGTGCATCACGGCAAGCAGGTTCGCCTGGGACCTGTGGTGTTCTGGATCGTGGTCGGCACTGTCGTGTTGCTCGGGCTCTGGTCGGCCGCAACCGCGACCTATTTCGCCTTCCGCGACGACGTCCTCACCCGGCTGATCGCCCGGCAGGCCGAGATGCAATACGCCTATGAGGACCGCATCGCCGAGCTGCGCGCCAAGGTCGACCGCACCACCAGCCGGCAGCTGCTCGACCAGGAGCAGTTCGACCAGAAGCTCGACCAGATCATGAAGCGCCAGACGGCGCTGGAGTCCCGTGCCACGGCGCTCGGGTCCATGCCGGACGTGACCGGATCGATTCCACGTTCCACCCCGCAGCGTGGCGATGCCAGCCAGACGACGCAGGGCACGCCAAAGCCCTCGCCGATCAGCGACACCGTGATCTTCGTGGCGCCGCCGGATCGCGAAGCGCGGCTCGAATCGCGCGCGCCGACCCTCGCAGCTCCGCCCGTCAATCAATTCGCCAAGAACCAGGGGTTCGACAACGTCGTCGTTCGGCTCACGACCTCGCTGGACCAGGTCGAGCGTCGCCAGATGGCGGCGCTCAACGCCGTCGAGGAAGGCATGGATTCGCGCATGCGCCGGATGCGCGGCGTCGTCAGCGATCTCGGCCTGAACCTCGCAAATCTCGAAGCCGCCGTGCCGCGCACCGCGATGGGCGGGCCGTTCGTGCCTGTTAAAATCACCGCCAGTTCGGGGCCGTTCGAGAAGCAGCTCTATCGCATCAACAACACCCGAGCCGAGATGGACCGGCTCAATCGCACGCTCGCGCTCGTGCCCTATCGCAAGCCCGTCATCGGCGAGGTCGAGTTCACCTCCGGCTTCGGCGTGCGCAGCGATCCGTTCCTCGGCCGGCCTGCGATGCATACCGGGCTCGACTTCCGCGCCGCGAGCGGCGATCCCGTTCGCGTCACCGCCAACGGCAAGGTCGTCTCGGCCGGCTGGTCCGGCGGCTACGGCCGCATGATCGAGGTCGATCACGGCAATGGCCTTGCGACGCGCTATGGCCATCTCTCCGAGATCAATGTCCGGGTCGGCGAGATCGTGAGAATCGGCCAGGTCGTTGGTCTCGTCGGGTCGACCGGCCGTTCCACCGGGCCGCATCTGCACTATGAAACCCGGATCGACGGCGAAGCGGTCGATCCGCAGAAGTTCTTGCGCGCCGGCGTGCGACTCAGCGCGGGCTAGGCTCGTTGAGAGCGCGCTCGTCTCGTCCCAGGTTTACATGGCGGAACTTCGGAGTTCCCTTCGCGTTAGGTCGCAGGTCCTCAATGGCGCGATCTTCTGATGCAACAGATCCATACGAAAGCTCGTCCGGCCAAGGGCAAAGCGGCCCAGCCACGTAACAACGCGGCTCAACTCTTCAGCGATATTGCTAACCGAACATCTCAAGCGGCCGGGCGAGCGCTGACATTCATGATTGCAGCCGGCATCATCCTGGTTTGGGCGGTCACCGGTCCCATCTTCCATTACTCCGACACATGGCAGTTGGTGATCAACACCGGCACCACCATCGTGACATTCCTGATGGTCTTCCTGATTCAGAATTCCCAGAATCGCGATAGCGCGGCCATTCAGGTGAAGCTCGACGAACTGATCCGGGTGAGCGCGGTGCAAAATTCCTTCGTGGGAATTGAGCATTTGACCGACGACGAGCTCGACGAGATCCGCACCAAATGTGAGCTTCGCGCCAAGGCCGAAAAGGTCGGAGACGAGACAGTCAAGAATACCGGCAAGAAGGCGAAACGCGCCGCCGATCTCGTCACCGAATAAGCGGACGGATGCCGGGAACGACGAGGTGCGCAGCTTCGTTCGCAATCGCAACGCTTCGGCAGGCTCGCCCCGTCTTCATCGCACCAGGCAACTGGCCCGCCGCGGAGCCAGCCCTGACTATTGGCCGCGCTCGTGGCCGACCTCACCGGTGATGACGTCGCCGAACAACTCCCAAGCCTGGCCGTTGAAGCGCATCAGCTGCATCTGCTCGATCGGAAAATAATCGTCGGCCGAAGTGTTGACCATGATCCCGGGCAGCATCAGGTCGGTGTGAAAATCCTTCAGGCTGGTGGCCTGCTTCATCACGTTGTCACGGGTGAGATTGTCGCCGCACTGCCTCAGCACCTGCGCCATCGCCTCCGCCTGGACGTAGCCATAAAGGTTGTTGGCGTTGGTCTTGTCCCCTTCGGGATAGTACTTATCCATGAAGGTGCGCCACGCGACGACCGCCGGATCCTTGTCCCAGGTCGGGTCGGTCGGATCCTTCAAATATGCTGTCGAGATGATATCCTTGGCATAGTCGAGCCCGGCGGGCTTGAGCACCGAGGCGATCGAGGTAGCCGTATTGGCGAGGAAGAATTTTGGCTTCCAGCCGAGCTCGCCGACCTTCCGGATCGCCTGTGCCGAGCCTTTCGGCGCGGCCCATGAGAAGAAGATGTCGGCGCCGGAATCGTGAAGCGCAACGATCTGCGAGTCGATCGAGGGATCGCTGACCTCATAGGATTTGTCGGCGATGATCATATCGGCCTTGTCACCGAGTCCGTCCTTCAGGCCCTTGAACTGGTCCTTGCCAGCATCGTCGTTTTGCCAAAGAACTGCGATCTTGCTGTTGGGGAAGTTGTCGCGGATATACTTCGCGTAGATCCGCCCCTCGCTCTGGTAGTTCGGCTGGAAGCCCATGGTCCAAGGGAAATTCTTGGGGTCGCCGAATTTGGTGCCGCCGGAGGCGACGAAGAGCTGCGGCACCTTCTTGGCGTTCATGTATTTCATGATGGCGGAGTTCGAAGGCGTGCCGAGCGGCTGGAAGATCAGCAACACCTCGTCGCTCTCGACCAGCTTGCGCGCCTGCTCGATCGCCTTTGGCGGCGAATAGGCGTCGTCATAGCTGATGAAATTGATCTTGCGACCGTTGATGCCGCCCTGGTCGTTGATCATCTTGAAGAACGCGGCCTCGGTCTTGCCGATCACGCCATAGGACGACGCCGGCCCGCTATAGGGCATGATGTTGCCGAGCTTGATTTCGGTGTCGGTGGCGCCGGGATCGTATTTCTTCTGCGCCAGGGCCGGCGTCGTGACGAGCACGCCGGCAGCAAGAATGGCGAGGGCAGCAAGGTTATTGCGACGACCCAGCATCGTTCTCTCCCCTGTTTTGTAGTCTTGTTTTGCCGAGAGTGTCGCAAGCTCGCTTACGGCTGGCAAGCGCCGCGATTTTCCGTGAGATGAAACGAGCGCTCCAGAACTATGTGCCGCGCCGCAGCAGGTCCAGAACGCGCCCGTCGATCACCAGCAATGCGCTGCCGATCACGATCGCGCCCGCGATCTCTCGCATCCAGATCGGCTCGCCCAGCACAAGCCATCCCAGAAGAATGGCGGTGACGGGAATGAGCAGTGTCACCAGCATCACATTGGTCGCGCCCGACTGCCGCAGGATCTGGAAGAAGACGATATAGGCGAGCGCCGTCGACAACCCGGCAAGGCCAAGCACCGCCAGCCAAATCGTCACTCCCGGCATTGGGAAACGCCACGGCTGCTCCATTGCGCCAGCGACGATCGCCATCATCACCGTGGAAGCCATCAGTTGAAACGCGGCCGTCCCCAGCGGGGCTGCGTCCTTCAACAACCGCCGCGCCGCCAGCGCGGCAAAGCCATAGCTCAAGGCGCCACCGAGACAGAGCAGGATGCCGAGCCCCTGCCCCGCCCGTGTCTCGACGCCCCATCCGCGCAGGATGATCACGCCGGCGAGACCCAGTGCCACGCCGACGACGCGCCGCAGCCGCAAAGCCTCTTCGCCTGCCGCCGCCATCACGATGACCGTGAAGAGTGGCGTGGTGGCATTCAGGATCGACGCCAGCCCGCTCGGAATGAAGGTCTGGCCGACCACTATCAGCGAGAACGGAATGACGTTGTTGAGGAGCCCAATCGCGACGAACGGCTTCCAGCCGGCGATGCCCTTGGGAAAGCCAATACCCTGGATACGGAGCAGCGGTAGCAGAATGGCGGCGCCAAGTGCAACGCGCAAAAGCACCAGCGTGAGCGGCGGCAATTCCCGCAGCGCCGCGCCGTTGAAAAAGAACGAGCCGCCCCAGAGCACCGAGAGCACCGTGAGCAGCGACCAGTCGCGCGCGTCGATACGGTTGTCGTTCGGGGACATGGGCGTCTCACAGCGATGGTCCGATCTGCTAGGACTGCGCGACCAGAATTGCCACCCGATTTCCGGGTAAAGGGCGAGATTCAGGATCGATCGCGACTTCGCGCGTCAACCGCGATATCCGCAACCACCGCCCCAATGACCAGGGCACCGCCAACAAGGGCGTGGACAGCAGGTATCTCGCGAAAGGCAATCCAGATCCAGAACGGCATCAGCGGCGTTTCCAGCGTCGCAATCAGGGAAGCCTGGCTCGACGGCAGGAGGCGCGAGCCGAGCATGTAGAATGTCAGCCCCAGCGCCACCTGAAAGCAGCCGAACATCGCGAGGATCGCGAGGTTGGCGCTGTCGATATGGACGAGGTCGTGCGCAAACGGAAGGCTGACGAGGCTTCCCAGGAAATTCGACAACGCCGCCGCTGCCACCATCGATGTCTCCTGGTAGCGTCGGATCACAACCGTCATCGCCGAGATGGCGAGTACCATGAGGCAACTCAGCGCCACGCCTCCAACATCAGCCCCGGCTTCGATGCCTCCGACCGTGATGGCGACGCCGCCAAAGGCAACGAGGCTCGCGATCAGGGTACGCCATGTTACGGCTTCGCCAAGCCACAGCCACGCCAGCGCCGCGGCCACGAACGGCTGCGTGGAGATCAGCACAGCCACATTCATCACCTTGGTCATCTGGAGCGCGGGGATGAAGGAAACCATGCCGAGCGTGGACAATGAGGCGACGAGCAAGCCGCCGCGTCCCGGCGCCACCAATTGCCGCAGCGCGCCGCGTCCCTGCATCACGACGAGAAACACCGAGATCAGACTGCCGCCGAACACGCCGCGCCAGAACAGAATGGTCCAGGGATCGAACGGCAACAGACGTGTGAAGAACGGCGCCGTGCTCCAGGCAATCGCAGCTGATATGACGAGGGCAATGCCGAGACCGCGTTCCGAACGAGGCTGCCCCATGTCGATGCGACCGCTAGGACGGTTTCTTCGGCCGCGACACCAGTTCGATCATCTTGCCTTCGTCGTCGTCAGGCATCGCGGCCTTCGCTTGCGCGTAGGCTTCCACCGCGGCGCGCGCGACCAGCGGCTTGTCGGCCAGCAGGCTCTCGGCGAGCTTCACCGCGTAGGCGGCATCCTTGTGCCGCAGCGCTGCCGTGAATGTCGCGCCGGAGAAATCGCGGGAGACCATGCGCTTGGAATGACGCTGCACCTGCGGGCTCGCGGCCACGCCAGCCTGAATCGACTCCAGCACGAGGTTCATGTCGAGCCCGGCCTGCTCGGCAATGGCAAGCCCCTCGGCGAGGCCGGCGATCTGGATCGCGCCCATCAGATTGTTGATCAGCTTGTAGACCGTGCCGAAGCCGACCGCGCCGAAATGGCGGATGGTCGAGCCGATCGGCGTCAGATAAGGCCGCGCGCGTTCGAGATCGGCGGCATCGGCACCAACGAGCAAGGTCAGCTTTCCGCTCGCGGCCGCATCCGGCAATCCCGTCACGGGGCAATCGATATAGATCAGCCCGCGAGCGTTCATCTCGCGGCCCATCTCGCGCGCATGGTCATAGGAGACGGTGGAGCATTCGATCGCAATGGTGCCGGCCTTCGCGGTCTTGGCTGCGCCCTCGGGCCCGAGCCAGACCGCACGCGAGGCCTCATCATCGGCGACCATGGTCACGACGGCGTCGGCGTCGATCGCCCGTCCTCAGGCGAGGTCGCCCAGAGCGCGCCGCGCGCGATCAGGTCTTCCGCTTTTGTTTTACTGCGATTCCACAGCGTCACCGTGAAGCCAGCATCGAGATAGCGGCCGGCCATGCCATGGCCCATCCGCCCAAGCCCGATGAAGGCGATCCGGGGCATCAGTCGACGTCCTCGATGTCGGCGCCGGGAGTGCCGAAGGCGCGCTGCGCCAGGGTCGCGGCCATGAAGTCGTCGAGATCGCCACCGAGCACGCCTGATGTGTCGGAGGTCTGCACACCCGTGCGCAGGTCCTTCACCATCTGGTAGGGCTGGAGCACGTAGGAGCGGATCTGGTGGCCCCAGCCGATGTCGGTTTTGGCGGCCTGGTCGGCGGCGGCCTTCTCTTCGCGCCGCTTCAGCTCGATCTGGTAAAGCCGCGCGCGGAGCATGTCCCAGGCCTGCGCCTTGTTCTTGTGCTGCGAGCGGCCGGCCTGGCAGACCACGGCGACACCGGTCGGGATATGCGTCAGCCGCACCGCGGACTCGGTCTTGTTGACGTGCTGGCCGCCGGCACCACCGGAGCGCATGGTGTCGACGCGGACGTCGGATTCCTTGATGTCGATCTTGATGGTGTCGTCGATCACCGGAAACACAGCGACGGACGAGAACGAGGTGTGCCGCCGCGCGTTGGAATCGAACGGCGAGATCCGCACCAGGCGATGCACGCCCGCCTCGGTCTTCAGCCAGCCATAGGCATTGTGGCCGGAGACCTGGATGGTCGCGGACTTGATGCCGGCCTCTTCGCCCTCGGACTCTTCCAGCACCTCGACCTTGAAGCCGTGGGTTTCGGCCCAGCGCGAGTACATGCGAAGCAGCATCTGGGCCCAGTCCTGGCTTTCGGTGCCACCGGCGCCGGCATGCACTTCGAGATAGGAATCGAAACTATCCGCCTCGCCCGACAGCAACGCCTCGAGCTCGCGCCGGGCGACTTCCTTCTTGAGGGTCTTGAGCGCGGCTTCGGCTTCCTTGACAACGCCCTCATCGCCCTCGGCTTCGCCGAGCTCGATCATGCCGATGTCGTCTTCGAGCTCCTGCTCGACCTTGCCGATGCCGGAGAGCGCATCCTCAAGCGAGGTGCGCTCCTGCATCAATTTCTGGGCTTTCTGGGGATCGTTCCAGAGATTGGGATCTTCTGCGAGCTTGTTCAGCTCAGCGAGGCGCGCCGTCGATTTCTCGACGTCAAAGATGCCTCCTCAGCAGCCCGACAGACTGCTTGATCTCTTCTACCAACCGTTCGATTTCGGCGCGCATGTGGTTCTCTGGTCTCGCGGAATTTTTCCGCGTCTAATGACAACGGGATGTAGCGGCGGCGGCTGCAAAGCGCAACCGCCGCGGCGACGAACGTTTGTCTTGTCCTAGGCCTTAGTACAGCCCGCCGGTGCCCGGCCGCATGAAGAAACCGGAATCCGGCTGCTGCTGCTGCGACGCCGGCACGCCGCCTCGCCCATCGGCATCGGCAACGCCGATGACGGAGTAGTTATCCGGCGGCGCCGTGCCCGGCTTGAAGGCTTCGAGAATGGTTCCGCCGGTCTCGCCCGGACCGGCGCGCATGCCGGACTTGGCGACGACCCGCACCAGCTTGATGCCGGCCGGCACCTTGAACGGGACCGCGGGCTTGTCGGCGAGCGCGAGCTGGAGGAAGTCGCGTGCGATGGGAGCTGCGAGATGGCCGCCGGTCGCGGCGTTGCCCTTGCCGAGCGGACGCGGTTTGTCATAGCCCATATAGATGGCAACGGCGACGTCGGGCGAGAAGCCGACGAACCAGGCGTCCTTGGCCTCGTTGGTGGTGCCGGTCTTGCCGGCGATCGGCTTGCCGACCTGCTTGACCACGGTCGCGGTACCGGCCTGGACCACGCCTTCCATCAGCTCGGTGATCTGATAGGCGGTCATGGAATCCAGCACCTGCTCGCGGCGGTCGATCAGCTGCGGCTCGTTCTGGTTCTTCCAGCCGCCGGGCGCGTCACAGCCACGGCATTCGCGCTGGTCGTGCTTGAAGATGGTGTGGCCGTAGCGATCCTGGATGCGGTCGATCAGGGTCGGCTTCACCCGGCGGCCGCCATTGGCGAGCATCGAATAGGCCGTGACCATGCGCATCGCCGTGGTCTCGCCGGCGCCGAGCGCGTAGGACAGATAGTTCGGCAGTTCGTCATAGACACCGAAGCGGCGGGCATATTCGCCGATCAAGGGCATGCCGATGTCCTGGGCGAGGCGCACCGTCACCGTGTTGAGCGACTGCCGCAATGCGTTGCGCAGCGTCACCGGCCCCTGGAATTTGCCCGAGGAGAAGTTTTCAGGCCGCCACACGCCCGCGCCCTGGCCTTGATCGATTTCGATCGGGGCGTCGAGCACGACAGTCGAAGGCGTATAGCCGTTGTCGAGCGCAGCCGAATAGACGATCGGCTTGAACGACGAACCGGGCTGCCGATAGGCCTGCGTGGCGCGGTTGAACTGGCTCTGGTCGAAGGAGAAGCCGCCGACCATCGCCAGCACGCGGCCGGTCCAGGGGTCCATCACCACCATCGCGCCGGAGACTTCGGGGATCTGGCGCAGGCGGTATTGGCCTTCGACAGGTTGGGCGTCCTTGTAGAGCGGATCGGCGTAGATCACGTCACCGGGCTGGAGCACCTGCGACACCGCGCTCGCCGCCCTGCCCTTCGCAGCCCCAGAGGCCGCTCTTGCCCATTTGATGCCGTCGAGCGTGATGAGGCCGGTCTCGCGCTGCTTGCTGATGGCGCCGCCGAGTTCGCGGCTCGGCTGGAAGCCGATGCGCGCCGACTGGTCGCTGGTCTCCAGCACCACGGCCATGCGCCATGGCGAGATATCGGACAGAGACTTGATCTCGGCGAGCTTCACGCCCCAGTCGCCAGAAATGTCGAGCTTGCTGATGGCGCCGCGATAGCCCTGCTGCTCGTCATAGTTGACGAGACCGGCGACCATGGTCTTGCGCGCCATGACCTGAATCTTGGGATCGAGTGTGGTGCGGACCGAGAGACCGCCCTCGTATAACTTCTTCTCGCCATAACGCTCGAAGATGTCGCGGCGCACTTCCTCGGCGAAATATTCGCCGGCGAAGGTGTGGGCGCCGTTGGAACGGCTGGTAACGGCCAGCGGCTCCTTGCGCGCCTTGTCGGCATCGGCCTGCTTGACCCAGCCGTTCTCAACCAGACGATCGATCACGTAATTGCGGCGCTCGATGGCGCGGTCGCGGTTGCGGACAGGATGCAGCGTCGCGGGCATCTTCGGCAGCGCCGCGAGATAGGACGCTTCCGCCACGGTCAGCTCGTTCACCGACTTGTCGAAATAAACCAGCGACGCAGCCGCGATTCCGTAGGCACCTAAGCCCAGATAGATTTCATTCAAATACAGCTCGAGGATCTTGTCCTTCGAGTAGGTCTTCTCGATCCGCATCGCCAGCAAGGCTTCCTTGATCTTGCGCGCGAAGGAGACCTCGTTGGTCAGAAGGAAGTTCTTGGCGACCTGCTGGGTGATCGTGGAAGCGCCCTGCGGACGGCGGTTGGAGCCGTAGTTCTGGATGTAGACCACGCCGGCCCGCGCCATGCCGGTGTAGTCGATGCCGCCATGCTCGTAGAAATTCTTGTCCTCGGCCGCAAGGAAGGCGTTGATCACGAGTTTCGGCACCGCCTGGATCGGCAGGTACAGCCGCCGCTCCTTGGCGTATTCGCCGAGCAGCGAGCCGTCGGTCGCGTGCACGCGGGTCATCACCGGCGGCTCGTAATCCTGAAGCTGAGAGTAGTCCGGCAAGTCCTTGGAGAAATGCCAGATCAGGCCTGCGACGGCACCGACCCCGACAAGGAACAACACCGTTCCCGCGGCGAACAGGAAGCCCATGAACCGCACCAGCAAGCGCATTATCTGTTTATCCGTTCAAACTCTGGATCAGCCCAAAGATCAGCCCTGGCACCAGAAACAGGCACCAAACCATCGCGAATTCACCGGCTTTACTCAATACTATTAGTGCCGGACTCAAGGCGCTTGCCGAGCGGGATTCTCGCCGATTCCGGAACCCCCTGCGGCGTTTTTATAAAGCGCCCGCTGTGGCCAAACTAGGGCTTTTGCGGCGGGACGGAAAATCACTCTCAATTCGACGATCCCCGGGTCGTCAATATGACGATCCCCCGGTCGTCAATTCGACGATCCGGCCGTGGCCATCCGTTTGGCCAAAAATCCATCGATCGCCTGCGCCATCGAGCCCACGGCACGCGACCGCCATCCCTCGGAGACCAGATGCTCGAGGTCGCCCTTGTTGGAGACATAGCCGATCTCCACCAGGACCGACGGCACGTCGGGCGCCTTCAGCACCCGGAAGCCGGCTGACTTCAGGGGATGCTTGTGCATCCGCACCGTCGACTTCATTTCGCCCATCAACAGGCGGGCAAAACGGCTTGAAAAGGTACGGGTTTCCCGCTGGGTGAGATCGATCAGGATGTCGGCGACATCGGTCGGCTCCTCCGCGAGGTTGAAGCCGGCGATGGCGTCCGCCCGGTTTTCCGCATCCGCCAGCCGCTGCGCCTCGGCGTCGGAGGCCTTGTCGGACAACGTGTAGATGGTCGCACCCTGCGCATCGCCCTCAGCGCGCGGCAGCGCGTCGGCATGGATCGAGACGAACAACGCCGCCTTGAGGCTGCGGGCGACTTTGACCCGGTCGTTGAGCGGGATGAAGGTGTCGTCGTCTCGGGTCATCACCACGCGATATTTGCCGGTCTTTTCCAGCCGTTCGCGTAGCGCCAGGCCAAAGGCCAGCACCAGATTCTTCTCGCTCTCGCCGCTCGACTGCGTGCCGTTGTCGATGCCGCCATGGCCGGGATCGACGACGACCACCGCGCGGCCATCGGCCTTCTGCCCGGCTTCAGGGTGGGCAGATGCGGGAACCGTCGCGGGCGGCGGATCGGCAATAGCCGGCCGCAGCTCAGGACGGTTTTCCGGAGCCAGCGACGGCACGAAGGCGGTGCGCTCGACCTCCTCCATTTCGAGCACCAGCCGCGCCGGCTGGCCGTTGGCAGCCTCCACCACGTAGGAATTGGCGATCTTGGCCGGGCCCGTCAGGTCGAACACGATTCGGGAGCCGCCGGGCATCACCAGCCCATAGCGGAAGGCCTTGACCAGTCCGCGTCCGCCGGACCCGGTCCCGGCGGGAAGTTGAAAATTGACCTGGGGAACGTCAACCACCACCCGATACGGGTCGGCCAGAGTGACTGCGCGGAAGCTAACGGTCTGATCGATGTCGAGGACAAAGCGAGTCTGCCTGCCGTCCCCGGCCAGTCGGGCGGCCGAGGCCGTTGGGAAATTCGCTGATGCAACAGGGAGTTGAGGCTGACTTTCCGCGGCCTTCAGGCGCGAGGAATCAGCACACGGCAATGCCGCCGCGCAGAGCAGCACGCATCCCAGCAGGATCCTTTGATTTGCGCGGCTCGCCACCGATTCCGTGCCTCCGAGCAGCCTCTTTAACGCAATAGAACCACAGGGTTAAACGATCCTTAATGACAGACACGCGAAACTCGCTGACTGTGACCGCCGTGCGACGCTCCTTGCACGGATGGCCCAATCCACGTATGTACGGAATGCTGACGGCCGATATTTCCGGTTGTGTCGCATTCAGCCTCCCGGTGCAGCGCCGGAACTCTCAAGGTTTGGGAATTCCAGCGTTTTTCCGTTCCCCTCTAAGTCCAGCGCGGTGCGCGGCAGCAAGGTGGAGCGGGGCAAGCCCCGGCGGCGGAACGGTCCTCGGTTACCAACACGTTTCCGGGACGGTTCTGACAGCGGCGCAACCCGTTACCCGGTCCCTTAATCCCAAGGGAGCGGTTCGTAATACCCCAAGGCGAGCGCGCTCGCGCCATGCCTGGCCAACAGCAACTGATTGAGGGGCGGCCCCGCCGCCCAATGTTTCATACGGGCCGACGCTTGATGCGCCAGACTGTGCCGACCAATTCTGAAGGACCATTCGCGACGCTGCGGAGTGACAATTCCGCGCGCCGCTTCGGTCCTCCGGCTTTCGGTTCGGCAAGGCGCGAGAGACGGTGTTTCGGCCTTCCCCTCACCCCCGAATCAGGTGGACCGTCGCGTCACCCGGCAGCGCTGATGGCGCCCACGGTGAATCGCGCCCGCCGCCGCCAAGAGTTAAGACATGCCCAACAAGATGTTGATCGATGCCACCCACCCGGAAGAGACCCGGGTCGTCGTGGTCCGCGGCAATCGCGTCGAAGAGTTTGATTTCGAGACCGCGCAACGCAAGCAACTGCGCGGGAATATCTACCTCGCCAAGGTCACAAGGGTCGAACCCTCGCTCCAGGCCGCTTTCGTCGAATATGGCGGCAACCGCCACGGCTTCCTCGCCTTCAGCGAAATCCATCCCGACTACTACCAGATCCCGGTTGCCGACCGGCAGGCGCTGATCGAAGCCGAGGAGCAGGCCCATCGCGAGGCCGAGGAAGAGAGCGAGAACCGCTCCCAGGGCCGCCGCCGCTCCCGCCACCGCAATTCCCGCCGCCGTAGCCATGGCGAGCGCGTCCGCAGCGAGGTCGTCGAAGGCGATCCCGCGGCCCGGCAGGTCCAGGGCGAGGCCCTGCCTGAGGGCGCTTCGCACGAGGGCGAGCACCTGCACGCCGACGCAGAGCATCACGGCGAGCACGAAGGCCACGATCATCACGGCCACGAAGCACATGACCACGAAGGGCATGACCACGACGACCATCATCATGCCCATGGTGACGATCATCACGTGCACGAACATCACGACCACGATCATGATAGCGAGCACGATCATCACGACCATGATCATGCCGACGAGACACCGGCGCCTGTCGCAGCGATCGGCGCCGAGCCCGCGGTCGCCACCGAGGCCGTTGCCGAGCCGCAGGAGTTTGCCTCCGACGCACACGCCGACGATCTTGCCGAGGCCGTGACATCGGCTGCTGAGCCTGCCGACGCCGTGTACGCCGCGGGCGAGAGTGCGCAGGCTCCGCATCACGACTCCGAAGCGACGGCCGAGGATGACGACGAAGACGAGGACGACGAGGAAGCCGAAGAGGACGTCGTTGAATCCGTCGGCGGCGACGATGTGCTGGAGGAAGTGCCGGAGCGCACCTTCCGTCCCCGCCGCCAGTACAAGATCCAGGAAGTCATCAAGCGTCGCCAGGTGATGCTGGTGCAGGTCGTCAAGGAAGAGCGCGGCAACAAGGGCGCGGCGCTGACGACCTACCTCTCACTCGCCGGCCGTTATGCCGTCTTGATGCCGAACACCGCGCGCGGCGGCGGCATCAGCCGCAAGATCACGAGCGCGCAGGACCGTTCGCGCCTGAAGGAAGTGGTGCAGGATCTCGACGTGCCCGAGGGCATGGGGATCATTCTGCGCACGGCGGGTGCCGCCCGCACCAAGCCCGAGATCAAGCGCGATTTCGAGTACCTGATCCGCATGTGGGAGACGGTGCGCGACATGACGCTGAAGTCGCAGGCCCCGACCCTCGTCTACGAGGAAGGCTCGCTGATCAAGCGCTCGCTGCGCGACCTCTACAATAAGGAGATCGACGAGATCCAGGTGGCGGGCGATGCCGGCTATCGCGAAGCGCGCGACTTCATGAAGATGTTGATGCCCGCCAATGTGATCGCGGTGAGGCAGTATCGCGACGGCCAGCCGCTGTTCTCGCGGATGGGCGTCGAAAGCCAGCTGGATGCGATGTTCTCGCCGACCGTACAGTTGCGCTCCGGCGGCTACATCGTGATCAACCAGACCGAAGCGCTGGTCTCGATCGACGTCAACTCCGGCCGTTCGACGCGCGAGCATCATATCGAAGATACCGCGCTCAAGACCAATCTCGAGGCCTCCGAGGAGGTTGCGCGTCAGCTTCGGTTGCGCGACCTCGCCGGCCTGATCGTCATCGACTTCATCGACATGGACGAGAAGCGCAACAACCGCGCGGTCGAACGCAAGCTGTCCGATTGCCTCCGGCAGGACCGCGCGCGGATCCAGGTCGGACGCATCTCGCATTTCGGCCTGCTCGAGATGTCACGCCAGCGCATCCGCGCTAGCGTGCTGGAATCCTCAACCGATCCCTGCACGCATTGCGGCGGCACCGGCCATGTCCGCTCGGTGTCCTCGGTTGCGCTCCAATTGCTGCGCGGCCTCGAAGAGATCCTGATGAAGGGCGCAACCCACAACCTCGTGGTCCGCACCCGCACCGACGTCGCGCTCTATGTGCTGAACCACAAGCGCGGCCATCTGCGCGACCTTGAGAACGGCTTCAAGGTCACGCTGTCGGTCATCGCCGACCCGAGCGTCAGCGGACCGCAGGCCTATGTCATCGACCGCGGCGAGCAGGTGCATACGCTGGAAGCCGCCAAGGCTCTGCTGGCGGCCCAGGCGGCCGCAAGCCCGCCGCCCCTGGTCGAAGAGGCCTATGACGACGAGGAGTTCGATCCGGAGAGCGAATCCGAGGTCGAGACCGAGGAGACCGAAGGTCTCATCGAGGAGCAGACCGCAGGCGACGCCGCTACCGAGCAGGACAGCCAGCGCCGCAAGCGTCGCCGTCGCCGCCGCGGTCGCGGTGGTCCGCGGGACGAGGAGACGCGCGAGGATGGCGCGCCCGCTATTGCCGAGACGGCCATGGCGGCCGGCGAAGGCGAAGAGGATGCCGAGGCCGAACCGGAAGGCGAGGAAGGCGAGGAACAGGCAGCCCGTGGCGAGCAGCAGGGCAGCGCCGATCGCCGTCGCCGGCGTGGTCGCCGTGGTGGCCGCCGCCGTCGCGGTCCTGGCGAGGAAGGTCTCGCCGGCTCCATCAGCGACGAGCTTAGTGCCAATGCGCCGTCGGAAGCCACCAACGCAGTCGCCGATTTCGACAGTTTTGGCGGCGAGGCAGCGCCCTCGATCGCGCAGGCCGAGCACACGTCAGAACCTCAGGTCACCCAGCCTGAGCCGCGGGCCGAAGCACGGATTGAAGCAACGGCCCAGCCTGAGCCGGCTCCTTCGGCCGCGGACGAGGAGCACGCGGACGACAAGGCTGCACGACGCCGTTCGACGGTTCGGGAAAAGGTGAGCTTCCTGTCGAGCAGCCAGAGTGAACCGGCACCGGTTGCACAGGCGGCCGAGCCGGTTGCCCCGCCCACACCCGCTCCGGAGCCCGCGCCCTCAGCGGCAAGCGAAACCTCGCCCGCACCGCGTCGTGCCGGCTGGTGGTCCCGCCGCTTCGGCGGCGGCGAATAGAGCAACAAGATAGTTGAAACCGCCCGGCCAAACCGGGCGGTTTTGATTTGGCGAGGTCAGTTCAATGCAAAGCGCGATCGTCCTCGGCGGCGGCATGATCGGCGTCAGCGCGGCGCTGCACCTGCAGCAGCGTGGCTGGTCCGTCACGCTGATCGACCGCAGAGAGCCGGGCCGAGAGACCAGCTACGGCAATGCCGGCATGATCCAGGCGGAAGCGGTGCGCCCCTACCCGATGCCGCGCGACCTCGCCACGCTCCTGAAGATCGCGACCGGCCGCACCAATGACGTGCGTTACAGCCTGTCTTCGCTTCATCTCCATATCGAGCCCCTGCTTCGCTATTGGTGGCATTCGGCGCCGAAGCGGCATCGTGAGGCGATCGACGCCTGGGCGCGGCTGATCGCCTACGCGACGGCGGAGCACGACATCCTCATTCGCGAAGCCCACGCCGACAATCTGATCCGCCGCGCGGGTTACCGGCACCTGCATCGCGACGCAGCTTCGTTCGATCTCGCCGTCAAGGCGGCGGAAGAAGACCAGCGCGAATTCGGCGTGAGGTTTCGTGCGCTCTCGGGCGCCGAGCTCGCCAAGGCCGAACCTGTCCTGCGCGACGACCTGCCCGGCGCGATCCATTGGCTCGACACCTGGACCGTGTCCGATCCCGGCGCGCTGGTCACGGCCTATGCCGATCTGTTCGAGCGCCTCGGCGGCACCATCGTGCTCGGTGATGCCCAAAGCCTGCAGCAGACCGCCACCGGCTGGTCGGTCAAGACAGACCATGGGCGCGTCGACGCCGCCCACGCCGTCGTGACGCTCGGGCCGTGGTCGCCCGATCTCCTGCTCAAATTCGGCTATCGCATCCCGCTGGTGCGCAAGCGCGGCTACCACATGCATTACAGCGGCGGCGCCTCGCTCGATCTGCCGCTGGTCGACAAGGCCGGTGGCTACGCCATGGGTCCGATGGCGAAGGGTCTCCGCATCACCACCGGCGCGGAGCTGACCGGCCTGGACGCGCTGGCAACGCCCGTGCAGCTCGCCAGCGCGGAAGCTTCCGCGCGCGAGCTGATCGACCTCGGCAAGCGGGTCGAGCCCGACCCATGGTTCGGCACCCGCCCCTGCACGCCCGACATGCTGCCGGTGCTCGGCCCCGCCCCACGCCATCCCGGCCTCTGGATGAACTTCGGCCACGGCCACCAGGGCTTTACGCTGGGACCCGCGACCGGGCGCCTGCTCGCGGAGATGATGAGCGGCGAAACGCCCGCGATCGATCCCACGCCGTACCGGCCGGAGCGGTTCTAAGCCCTCGCAGCGAAAGAAAAAGGGCTGATCGAGGATCTCGACCAGCCCTATTATTTCAACATCTGACGGCGCTCGGCACCGCCACATGCAGATCAGTCCGTCGTGACCGCCGTTTCCATGTCGGTCGGATCGATCTGCCGGGCGAGGTTGGCGTTGAGCTTGTCGCGATCGAGTTCGCCCTCCCACCAGGCGACGATCACGCAGGCAACGCCGTTGCCGCACAGATTGGTCAGCGCGCGACACTCGCTCATGAACTTGTCGATGCCGAGCACGATCGCCATGCCCGGCACGAGGCGCGGATCGACCACGGCGAGCGTCGCCGCCAGCGTGATGAAGCCCGCGCCCGTGATGCCGGAGGCGCCCTTCGAGGTCAGCATCGCCACCACCAGGATGGTGAGCTGCTGGCCGAAGGTGAGATCGAAGCCCAGCGCCTGCGCGATGAACAGCGTCGCCAGCGTCATGTAGATGTTGGTGCCGTCAAGATTGAACGAATAGCCCGTGGGCACCACGAGGCCGACCACCGACTTGGAGCAGCCGAGGCGCTCGAGCTTTTCCATCAAGGACGGCAACGCGCTTTCCGAGGACGAGGTGCCGAGCACAATCAGCAGCTCGTCCTTGATGTAGGCGAGGAACTTGAAGATGGAGAAGCCGGCGAAGCGCGCGATGATTCCGAGCACGACGAATACGAACAGCGCCCCGGTCAGGTAGAACGTCGCGATCAGGCCGACCAGGTTGAGGATCGCCCCGGTGCCGAACTTGCCGATGGTGTAGGCCATCGCGCCGAATGCACCGATCGGGGCTGCGCGCATCACGATGGAGATGACGCCGAACACCGCATGCGCGGCGTCGTCGATGAACGAGCGGATGGTGTGGCCGCGTTCGCCGAGCCCCATGATGGCGAAGCCGAACAGCACCGAGAACAGCAGCACCTGCAGGATCTCGCCTTGCGCGAAGGCGCCGACGACGGTGTCCGGAATGATGTGCAGCACGAAGTCGACCGACTTCTGGCCTTCGGCCTGCTTGGCGTAGTTGGCGACGGCCTGCGCATTGGCGGCGGCACCGCCGAAGCCCGCACCCGGCTTCACCAGATTGCCGATGACTAGGCCGATCACCAGTGCGAAGGTCGAGACGATCTCGAAATAGACCAGCGCCTTGACGCCGATGCGGCCGACCTTCTTGGCGTCCTGGATATGGGCGATGCCCGAGACAACGGTGCAGAAGATGATCGGCGCGATCACCATCTTGATCAGCTTGATGAAGCCGTCGCCGAGTGCCTTGATCCACTCATTGGTGGCGACCGACGGCCAGAGCCAGCCGACGATGGCGCCGAGCACGATCGCGATCAGCACCTGGATATAAAGTACCTTGTACCACGGCTTGGCGGCGGGCGGCGCGACCGGCGCCCCCACCATCGTTGTCGTCGTCATTGTTTCACTCCCCCTCAAAACGCCAGGCCAGCCAAGATCAACTTGGCCGGCCCTGTCAATCGGAACTGCTCGATATTGCGCGCTTTACCCGCGATCGACCACCCGGCGTATCGCCGGCATCAACGTCGCGCCCAGCGCGTTCTTGACCAGCGACGCCGCAACGAACGGCATCAGGCCGACCTGCCACGCCTTTGCGGCGCCCAGGCCGAGACCGAAGGCCAGCCAGCCAAAGCCCGCGGCCAGAATGAGGATGTGGCCGGCCGCCATGGCCGCAAACAGCAGCGTTACGCTGCGATCCCAGCCGCGCTCGGCGAGCCAGCCGGTGACGAAGGCGGCGCCAATGAAGCCGAACAGGTAACCCGCGGTCGGGCCCACCAGCGGTGCAATCCCACCGACAGGGCCGGCAAACACCGGCAGGCCCATCGCGCCCTCGGCGAGGTAGGCGATCATGGTTGCGCTGCCAAGCCGCCAGCCATAGGCGGCGCCGATCATCAACACGACCAGCGTCTGCAACGTCATGGGGACGTAAGGCAGCGGCAGGTTCACCTTGGCTGACAGCGCCATCAAGACGGTGCCGAGCGCAATCAGCACGACAGCGCGCAAGGCGCCGACGGTTTCACCCGGCCGGATCGGCCACATCAATGCGGCGAGAGGAGAATGCGTGGTGGTAGAGGGGACGGAACGGTCAGACAAGTTGCACTCCAGAAGGCGGGCGAAAACTGGCGGCTATTTAAGCCAGTGAGCGATCCGGTCAACTGCTTCCCGCATCTCCGCAGCCGAACGCGCATAAGAGAGCCGTATGAATGAACGACCATGGATGGGATCGAAGTCGAGGCCCGGCGTGACCGCGACATGGGCCTGTTCGAGCATCTGCTTGGCGAACTCGAAACTGTCGGAGGTGAAATCCGAGACGTCCGCATAGAGATAGAACGCGCCGTCGGCCGGCAGAAATCTGGTCAGGCCGGCCTTGGGCAATCCCTCGATCAGGATGCGCCGGTTTTCCTGATAGCCGTGCTTGATCTCCTCCATCTCGGCCGCGCCGTCGAAGGCCGCTTCGGCCGCGATCTGCGACAGCGACGGCACCGAGATCGACAGGTTCTGCTGCAGCCGCTCGATCGGCCGCACCAGAATCTCGGGCACGACCATCCAGCCGACGCGCCAGCCCGTCATGCAGAAATACTTCGAGAACGAGTTGATCACGAGCGCGTGGTCCGACAGCGCCGCAGCCGTCACGGCGGGAAACGCGTAGTCGAGCCCGTGATAGATCTCGTCCGAGATGAAACGGATGCCGGCGTCTTCCGCCGCAGCGATCAGGCCGGCGAGCGCCTCGCGGGACATCATCGTCCCGGTCGGATTGGCGGGACTGCCGACCAGCACGCCCTTCAGCGGCGCCTTGCGATGGGCGGCCAGCAGCGCCTCGCCCGTCAGCGCATGGCGGGTCTCGTTCGTGGTCTCGATCAGCACCGGCTCGCAGCCGAGCGCGGTAAGGATATGACGGTACGGCGGATAACCCGGCACCGTCACGGCAACGCGGTCGCCCGGCTCAAACATCGCCAGGAAAGCCAGAATGAACCCGCCGGAGGAGCCGGTGGTCACTACGACCCGCTCGGGGCTGACGTCACAGCCATAGGCATCGCGATAATGCCGCGCGATGCGCTCGCGCAAGGAGGGGATGCCGAGCGCTGAGGTATAGTCGATCCGCCCGGCCTCGAGCGCCACATGGGCGGCTGCAATCGCGGTCTTAGGCGCGCCGGCGGCGGGCTGGCCAACCTCCATGTGGATGACATGGCCCCCGGCCGCCTCGATTCGGGCCGCCGCGGCCATCACGTCCATCACCATGAACGGGGGAACATCGCTGCGGCGGGAGGCCGCGAGCCACTGCCCCAACCGGTTCCTCAAGGTCGCATCGTGCATCGATTTCTGCTATTCGCTGGCGGGGCCGATCCGTCCGACCCGGGAAAAACGGGGTGCTTGCGCCCCAGACTGGCCGCATTGTACGGCTCATAAGGGGAACGGCTCAAAAGGGCATATCGCGTATCCGGTCCGCCGCCAATCGCCAAAACCAATCACGAAACTGCTCGACCAAGACTGCTCGAACAAGAATGCTTGACCAGCCTGCTGATAAGACCGTTTGACCCAGACCGCTTGATGTTGTTCCAGATCGCATTGCGCAAGAAGGCCACCGCCCTCATCTCCCTCCTCGCGGCGGCTGCGATCGCGCTGACGCCGTTCTCGGCCGCGCATGCGCAGGCCAAGGGGCCGCCGGTCCTGCGCGACACCGAAACCGAGCAGCTGCTGCGCGAATACACCCGCCCGATCCTGCGGGTCGCCGGCCTGGAGAAGCAGAACATCCAGATGGTGATCGTCAACGAGGGCTCGTTCAACGCGTTCGTCGCCGATGGCCGCCGCATCTTCGTCAATTACGGCGCGATCCTCCAGTCGGAAACGCCAAACCAGATCATCGGCGTGCTCGCGCACGAGACCGGGCATCTGGCCGGCGGCCATTTGTCCAAGCTGCGCGAGCAGCTCGCCAACGCCCAGACCCAGATGATCATCGCCATGCTGCTCGGTGCTGGCGCGATGGCGGTCGGCAGCACCCGCGGCAGCGGCAGCGCCGGCAACAATGGCCTTGCCAATGCAGGAGCCGCCGCCCTTGCCGGCCCGCAGGAGATGATCCGCCGGACCTTGCTGTCCTATCAGCGCCAGCAGGAGGAGAACGCCGACCGCGCCGGCGTGAAATTCCTGACTGCGACCCAGCAGTCGCCGAAGGGCATGTACGAGACCTTCAAGCGCTTCACCAGCGAGAGCCTGTTCGCGGCTCGCGGCGCCGATCCCTATCTCCAGTCGCACCCGATGCCCGCCGAGCGCGTCGCTTCACTGCAGGAGTTCGCCAGCGCCAGCCCTTATTGGGACAAAAAGGACGATCCCGCGCTCCAGCTGCGCCACGACATGGTGCGCGCCAAGATCTCCGCCTTCATGGAGCGGCCGGAAACGGTGTACCGCCGCTATCCCCTGACCAACGACAGCATGCCGGCGCGCTATGCCCGCGCCATCAGCACCTATCTGCACGGGGATTTGCGCAGCGCGCTCACCCAGATCGACGCGCTGATCCAGGTCCAGCCCAACAACGCGTATTTTTACGAGGTGCGCGGCCAGGCCCTGCTGGAGGGCGGCAAGCCGGCGGAGGCGATCCCGGCCCTGCGCAAGGCTGTCGCACTTTCGAACAACGCGCCCCTCATCGAGATGTTACTTGGGCAGGCTCTGGTTGGGTCCGATAATAAGGCCTACGCCGATGACGCCGTTCGGATTCTCCGGGCCGCGGTCGCACGGGAACCGGAGGCCGTGCTCGGCTACATGCAGCTCGCGATGGCGTATGGGCGGAAAGGCGACTATGCCGAGGCGGATCTGGCGTCGGCGCAGGCCGCCTATCTGCGCGGCGACAACAAGACCGCCCGCGAGCTTGCGACGCGCGCGAAAACCCGTTTCGCCGTCGGCACGCCCGGATGGGTCAAGGCCGACGACATCGTGGCGTCGAAACCGCCGCGCAACTGACAAGACCAAGACGATCTTACAAGACGACGCCTTACGCCACGACGCCTTACGAAACGACGTCACGACACCGAGCTTAAGTCCGCCGGGACGTTTTCCGAAACCTGCTTTGGATAAGAGGATTTGCCTATGCCTTCGCTGCGCCTGCTTGCTCCCGCGCTGTTTGCGCTCGCCATGTTCGGCGCAGCCGCGCCCGCGTCGGCCGACAGCTTCTCCGATGCCCAGCGCACGGACATCGAGGCGATCATCAAGAACTATCTCGTCACCCATCCCGAGGTGCTCGAGGAAGCGATGACCGAGCTCACCAAGCGCCAGGCCGCGGCGGAGACGCAGAAACACGAGGCCAGCGTCGCTCAGAATTCCGATGCGATCTTCAACTCACCGCGCCAGGTCGTGCTCGGCAACAAGGACGGCGACGTCACCTTCGTCGAGTTCTTCGACTACAATTGCGGCTACTGCAAGCGCGCGATGGACGACATGCTCACCCTCATGAAGGCCGATCCGAAGCTGAAGGTGGTGCTGAAGGAGTTTCCGGTACTGAGCCAGGGCTCGGTCGAAGCGGCCCAGGTCGCCGTCGCGGTGCGCATGCAGGATCCCTCCGGCAAGAAGTACCTCGACTTCCACCAGAAGCTGCTCGGCGGTCGTGGCGCGGCCGACAAGGCGCGCGCACTTCAGGCGGCCAAGGAAGCTGGCCTCGACACCGCTCGAATCGAGAAGGACATCGGCAGCGCCGAGGTGCGCAGCACCATCGAGGAGAACTTCAAGCTCGCCGAAGCAATGGGCATGAACGGCACGCCGAGCTACGTGATCGGCAAGCAGATCGTTGTCGGCGCCGTCGGCGTCGATAGCCTGAAGGAAAAGATCGCTGTGGCCCGCTGCGGCAAGGCGACCTGTTAAAAAGGCGACCTGCTAACAAGGCGACTTGCTGATCAGCGATCTGACTGATCAGCGATCTGCTCTACAACTTCACGCATGCAAAAGGCCGGCTGAAAAGCCGGCCTTTTCATTGCGCCGAAATTTGGCGCACGCATTCATCTGGCATTCAACAAACAAAAGCCTCGGAACCACCGAAGTTCCGGAACAACTCAAATCTCCTTTCGTTGTCGGCGCGGGCAATGACGCAAATGAACCCGTGAGGAGAATTCCATGTCTAACCGCTTTATGATCTCGGTTGCCACACTCGCGCTCGTCGCGGGCACCGGTCTGGCGAACGCACAGGGCACCATGAACCGCGACAGCGGTGGCGGCGCCGGTGGTGCGCAGACGCAGCATTCGCAGCCCTCCGGCGGCGCCGCCGAACGCGGCGGCTCGATGGGTAAGGAATCCGCCCATGAGAAGGGCACCGTCGGCCAGGCCGGCGGCTCCAGCAGCATGAAGTCCGGCACGTCCGCCGAGGACAAATCCTCCGGCGCAACAAAGGACGAGCACTCCGGCCGCGAGATGAACAAGAACGCGGCTGAGGACAAGTCCGGCGCCACCAAGGGCCAGCACACCGACGAACGCGCGCAGGGTCAGCAGGACAAGTCCAAGAGCATGAGTCAGGACACGAGCAAGTCCGGCGCCAAGGACCAGAAGGACATGAAGGCTGAGGGCGCCAAGAGCGGCACCAGCAGCACCAACAATGCCGAGAACCAGAAGGGTACCGAGACGCGCACCAACCAGAACGCTCAGGGCCAGACCGGCACCAGCACCAACCAGAACGCGCAGGGTCAGAGCAGCACCAACACGACGGTCGGTCAGGCCGGCGCGGGCGCCAAGCTCTCGACCGAGCAACGCACGCAGATCACCTCGGTGATCCGCGAGGAGCACGTGCGTCCGGTGACCAACGTGAACTTCTCGATCTCGGTCGGCACCCGCATTCCGCGCGAGGGTATTGAGCTGCACACCCTGCCGTCCCGCGTCGTGACGATCTATCCGGAATGGCGGACCTATCGCTACGTCCTGGTCAAGGATGAGATCGTGATCGTGAATCCGGACACCTATGAGATCGTGGCTGTCCTGAACACGTAAGACGATACCCGGCAACCATCGGGGGCGGGCAGCAATGCCCGCCCCTTTGCCGTTCGGCCGGCAGCCATGCTTCGGACTGGTTAACAAGCAATTTCCGTAGCTTCCACACAGATTTTTGCACCCCGGATGAGGTATCTGAAGCCACCTCGGAGGTCCTTCAAGGCTTCCCCTCACGCGCTTTGTTACCTATAACCCCCGCCACGCTGAAGCAGCTCTTGCGGGATTGGAATGGCCGAACCAGCAACCGACACGATCCTTGTCCTGAACGGGCCGAACCTCAACATGTTGGGGACGCGCGAGCCCGAGAAGTACGGGCATGCGTCGCTGGCCGACGTCGAGGCGCTGTGCCGGGAGACGGCGGCGACGTTCGGCCTCAAGGCCGACTGCCGGCAGTCCAACCGCGAAGGCGAGCTGATCGACTTCATCCACGAGGCACACGCCCGCAAGATGAAGGGCATCATCATCAATGCCGGCGGCTATTCGCACACGTCGATCGCGCTGCACGACGCGCTGCTCGCGGTGCAGATCCCGACGGTCGAAGTGCACGTCACCAACATCCACGCCCGCGAGAATTTCCGTCATCACTCCTACACCGCGCGCGCGGCCTTCGCCTCCCTCTGCGGTTTCGGCGTCGAGGGCTATCGCCTCGCCATCCAGGGCCTTGCCGCCAAGCTCGGCATCAAGCCCAAAGCCTGACGCTCCCTTCACACAGAACATTCGGATCAAACAACATGGCGCGCCAGCCAGACGACAAAGCAGCCGCAAAGTTTTCCAGCGAGGATTCTGCCCTCGTCCGCGAGCTCGCCTTGCTGCTCGATGAGACCAGCCTCACCGAAATCGAGATCGAGCGTGCCGGCCTGCGCCTGCGTGTCGCCCGCAATATCAGCGTCGCCGCGACCATGCCGATGCAGATGGCAGCTGCCCCCGCCGCGCTCCCGGCGGCCGCAGCTGCCGCCGCGCCTGCCGCTGCCGACCTGTCGAAGCATCCCGGCGCCGTGACCTCGCCGATGGTCGGCACCGCCTATTGGGCGCCGGAGCCCGGCGCCAAGCCGTTCATCGAGGTTGGCAGCAAGGTCTCGGTCGGCCAGACGCTGCTGATCATCGAAGCCATGAAGACCATGAACCAGATCCCCTCGCCGCGCGCCGGCACGGTGACGCAGATCGTGATCGAGGACGGCCAGCCGGTCGAGTACGGCGAGCCGCTCGTGATCATTGAGTGACGTTCGAGGGCGGTCTCATCGCCCTCGCCGCTTTCCGCGCGTCAGTCCAATAAGGACACCATGTTCGACAAGATCCTCATAGCCAATCGCGGCGAGATCGCCCTTCGCATCCTCAGGGCCTGCAAGGAGCTCGGGATCGCGACCGTCGCCGTGCATTCAACCGCCGACGCCGACGCCATGCATGTGCGCCTGTCGGACGAGAGCGTGTGCATCGGGCCGCCGGCCTCCAAGGACAGCTATCTCAACGTGCCCGCGCTGCTCGCGGCCTGCGAGATCACCGGGGCCGATGCCGTGCATCCCGGCTACGGCTTCCTGTCGGAGAACGCGCGCTTCGCCGAAATCCTCGCTGAGCATAATCTGCATTTCATCGGCCCGAAGGCCGAGCACATCCGCCTGATGGGCGACAAAATCGAGGCCAAGAGGACCGCCAAGAAGCTCGGCATTCCCGTGGTGCCCGGCTCCGACGGAGGGGTCGGCCCCAACGACGACGCGATGGCGATCGCCAGGAAGATCGGCTTCCCCGTGCTGGTCAAAGCCGCGGCGGGCGGCGGCGGCCGCGGCATGAAGGTGGCCGAGAGCGAGGCCGATCTTCAGGTCGCGCTGTCGACGGCCGCCAACGAGGCCAAATCCGCCTTCGGCGATGCTTCCGTCTACCTCGAGAAATATCTGCAGAAGCCGCGTCACATCGAGATCCAGATCCTCGGCGACGGCCGCGGCGGCGCGATTCATCTTGGCGAACGCGACTGCTCGCTGCAGCGACGCCACCAGAAGGTCTGGGAGGAAGGCCCCTCGCCCGTGCTGACCGCGGCTGCGCGCGCCAAGATCGGCGAGACCTGCGCCAAGGCGATGCGCGAGATGAAATATCTCGGCGTCGGCACGATCGAGTTCCTGTTCGAGGACGGCGAGTTCTACTTCATCGAGATGAACACCCGCATCCAGGTCGAGCATCCCGTCACCGAGAGCATCACCGACATCGACCTCGTGCTGGAGCAGATCCGCATCGCCGCCGGCGGCGACCTGCCGGCGAGGCAGGACGAGGTCCAGGTCATCGGCCACGCGATCGAGTGCCGCATCAACGCCGAGAATCCGCAGACCTTTCGTCCTTCGCCCGGCCGCATCACGCAATATCACCCGCCCGGGGGGCTCGGCGTGCGGATCGATTCCGCAGTCTATCAGGGCTATACGATCCCGCCTTATTACGACTCGCTGGTCGGCAAGCTGATCGTGCACGGCAAGACCCGCGGCGAGTGCCTGATGCGGCTGCGCCGGGCGCTGGACGAGATGGTGGTCGAGGGCATCGAGACCACCCTGCCGCTGTTCCGCGCTCTGGTGCGCGAAGACGACATCATCAACGGCGACTATCACATCCACTGGCTGGAACAATATCTCGCCAACAAGGCGGAACCCGCCCCGAAGTAGCCGTCCTTTCCCGTGGAACCCTTTGGCCCCAATCGCGTTTGGCACGATGGGGACAGTTCCGAGGGGGCGTTTTGAAGTCCGGCAAGCCTGATCGAGCGAGACCGTCGTGATCGCTGACGCGCAGCGGCGGCGTAGATTCTGGCAGATCCTGCTGTTCGCAGCCGGTCTCATGGTGCTGACCGTGATCAGCGCCGGCTCCGTCTACCTCGTCAACAAGGCGAGAGACGACAGCAAATGGGTGATTCACACCATCGAGGCGGAGAACCAGATCAACGCCCTCCTGCTGGAAATCCGCCGCGCCGAGAGCACCGCCCGGGGTTACCTTCTGACACAAGGCGAGGATTTCAAGGTCGACCATGACAAGGCCGTGGCGGCCATCGTCCCGGCTCTCGACAGGCTCACGCGCCTGATCGGCGACAATCCGGAGCAACGCCAAAGCATCGAGAAGCTGAGCGCGGCGATCGAGACTAGGCTCGGCCAGTTCGTGCAGGAGATGGACTTCATCCGGCGCGGCGAGCCGGAGAAGGCCGCAGCGCTGGTCCGCGAGATCGCCTCCACGGACACCACGGCCGCGATCGCCAATGTCGCGACCGGGATGATTCAGGAGGAGGAACGGCTGTTCCGGCTGCGAACGGTCAATTCGGACCGCAGCCAGACCCTGGCCGCGTCGATGACCGGCATCGGCTCCGGCCTCGTCGTGCTGCTGGCCCTGATCTCGATCTGGCTGGTGCGGCGCTCGGCCCTTGCCCGCGACGATGCCGAGGCGCGCCTGCGCGATGCCAATGTCAATCTGGAGGGCGTGGTCGACGAACGCACGGCCGATCTGCGCGAAGCCAACAACGAGATCCAGCGCTTTGCCTATATCGTCAGCCACGATCTGCGCTCGCCACTCGTCAACATCATGGGCTTCACCAGCGAGCTCGAAGAGCTCGGCGGCGACATTTTCCGCCGTATCGGCAGCCTCACCCATGTCCCGGCCGACGGGCCGCCGTTGCCGGACGGCGAGATCGCGCTCGAAGGTCCGGACAAGCAGCTGTCAGAGGATTTTTCCGAAGCGCTGGGCTTCATCAAGTCGTCGATCGCCAAGATGGACCGCCTGATCTCGGCGATCCTCAATCTCACCCGCGAGGGCCGGCGCGAGTTCCAGCCGGAAAAGATCGACACGCGCGAGCTGATCGAAGCGATCGTATCGACGCTGGCGCATCAGGCCGCCGAAGCGCAGGCCGAGATCCACGTCGCGCCGCTGCCGGATCTCGTCAGCGACCGCCTTGCGCTGGAGCAGATCTTCTCCAATCTGATCGACAACGCCATCAAATATCTCAAGCCCGGCGTCCCCGGCGAGATCAGAATCCGCGGGCGCACCAAGCTCGGCTACGCTATCTTCGAGATCAGCGATAACGGCCGCGGCATCGACGCCAAGGACCACCAGCGGATCTTCGACCTGTTTCGCCGCGCCGGAACCCAGGACAAGCCCGGTCAGGGCATCGGTCTTGCGCATGTGCGTGCACTTGTGCGTCGCCTCGGCGGCACCATGTCGGTATCATCGGAACTGAATACGGGCAGCACGTTCACCATCACGCTGCCCATCACCTGGAACGCCAGCAACCGGAACGCGGATCAATGACTCAACCCGTCACCATCATCATGATCGAGGACGACGAGGGCCACGCGCGGCTGATCGAGCGGAACATCCGGAGGTCCGGCGTCAACAACGAGATCATCTCCTTTGCCAACGGCACTGAGGCGATGAAGCACCTGTTCGGGCCCGACGGCAGCGGGCTCGTGCAAAAAGGCAATGCGCTCCTGATCCTGCTCGATCTCAACCTCCCCGACATGACCGGGATCGACATTTTGAAGCAGATCAAGGAGAACAAATACCTGAAGGCCTCGCCCGTGGTGGTGCTGACCACCACCGACGATTCCCAGGAAATCAAACGCTGCTACGAGCTCGGCTGCAACGTCTACATCACCAAGCCCGTGAACTACGAGAATTTCGCCAATGCCATCCGGCAGCTCGGCTTGTTCTTCTCGGTCATCCAGGTCCCGCCCGCCGCCCCATGAATCAACGTACGCCCACACTGCTCTACATCGACGATGACGGGGCGCTGGCGCGCTTGGTCGATCGCGGCCTGACACGGCGCGGCTACAGGGTCGTTCACGCCGCAAGCGGCGAGGAAGGCCTCGAGCACATCCGCCGCGCGGCCACGACCGGCGGTATCGACGTCGTGGCGCTCGACCAATACATGCCCGGCCTCGACGGACTGGAAACGCTGGAGCAGATCATGGCGATCCCGGGCGCCCCGCCGGTGGTCTTCGTCACGGCCTCGCAGGATTCCAGCATCGCGGTGACGGCGCTGAAGGCGGGCGCGGCCGATTATCTCGTCAAGGACGTCAAGGGCGACTTCATTCCCCTGCTTCACGTCGCGGCCGATGGCGCGCTGCGCCAGGCCGAATTGCAGAAGGCGCGCGAGGAAGCCGAAGCCGAGATCCATGCCTCGCGCGACCGCTACGCTGCTCTTGCAGCCGAACGCGAGCTGCTATTGCGCGAGGTCAACCACCGCGTCGGCAACTCGCTGCAGATCATCGCCTCCCTCCTGCACCTGCAGGCCAGCTCCGCCGCGCAGGACGAGGTCAAGGCTGCGTTGACCAATGCGATGGGCCGCGTCGCCGCAGTCGCGCAAGTGCACCGCCGCCTCTACACCTCGCAAGACCTGAAGAGCGTGGTCCTGAACCAGTATCTGGACTCACTGCTCGAGGATCTGCGCCGCTCGGCCGAGGGCAACCGGATGTCGCGCCTGACGCTGAAGGCCGAACCGATCGAGATCGATCCAGACCGTGCGGTCGCCGTCGGCATCATCGTCAACGAGCTGGTGATGAACGCGGTAAAATACGCCTACCCTGACGGCGCCGGCCCGATCCATGTGGAGCTGACCTCGCAGGGCGACGATCTCCTGCTGTCGATCAGCGACGATGGCGTCGGCGACAACGTCAAGGCCGATCCGCGCTCCACCGGCATGGGCCAGCGTATCGTCGCAGCTATGGCCAGCAAGCTCGACGCTTCGGTCGAGCGCGACCCCAACCATTCCGGAACCCGCGTCATGTTGATGTTCCGCCGTGTCCCGGCTGCCGCCGGCAAGCCGGCTGCTGCCGCAGCGAACTGATCCGCACCGCCCATCGCAACCGCCTTGCGATCCTGCTATTATGGCGCGCCATGACTTCGCGCGACTCTGCCCCGTCTGAAATCACGCCAGCCGTGCTGCTGCGCGCCTATGCCTGCGGCATCTTTCCGATGGCTGAAAGCGCCGATGATCCGACCCTGTTCTGGGTCGAGCCGGAGTTGCGCGGGGTCATCCCGCTCGACGGATTTCGCGTGGCCTCGCGGCTCGCGCGCACCGTGCGTTCGGATTCATTCCGCGTCACCGTTAATACCGCCTTCAAGGCCACGATCGCCGGCTGCGCCGCACCCCAAGCCGGGCGCGAGGACACCTGGATCAACAAGCGCATCCGCGACCTCTATGGCGGGCTGTACGAGCTCGGCCATTGCCACAGCGTCGAGGCTTGGCAGGGCGAGGACCTCGTCGGCGGCCTTTACGGCGTCAGCCTGGGCCGGGCCTTTTTCGGCGAAAGCATGTTCCACACCGCACGCGATGCCTCCAAGGTCGCATTGGTGCATCTGGTCGCGCGGCTCATCCATGGCGGGTTCGAGCTGCTCGACACCCAATATGTCACCGAACACCTGAAGAGTTTTGGCGCGGCCGAGATTTCGCGGCGGCGCTACACCGCGCTGCTCGACAAGGCGCTCGCGGGCGAACCTGGCGATTTCCTGAGGCTCTCGGCCGGCGAAGCGATCCCGGGCGCGCGCGCGCTCGAGATCATCGCTGCGCGGCAATAATCAGCAATTACCGGCCAAATCCGGGGAAACCGAACAGACCCGGCCGCTGCTCGGGCGGCGGAGGTGGTGGCGGCGGTGCCGGCTGCTGCTGCTGGATCGGCGGTAACGGCTGCGGCGGACGCTGCTGCACCTGCTTGGGCGCGGCCTTCTTCTGCGCGGGCGGCGGCGGTGCCGGCTTGGTGCCGGGATCCGGTGCCGCGGTCGCAATCGTTTGCTGCGGCTCTTTGCAGTCGGTGAGCCAGATATCGTAGATCGGGTGCTCGACGCCGTGCAGGCCCGGACTTGCCGCGTACATCCAGCCCGAGAAGATGCGCTTCACCTCACCCTGCAAGGTGATCTCGTCGACCTCGACGAAGGCGTCGGTGTTGGCGGCCTCGGTCGCCGGCCGCGTGTAGCAGGCGTCGGTTTTGACGCGCAGCGCCCCGAACTGCACGGTCTCGCCGATCTCCTCGTCGAAATTGATGATGCGCCCGGTGATCTTGTCGAGGCCGGAGAAGGTCGCTTTCTTGTTCACGATCTTCTGGGCCGGCGGCTCGGTGACGACTTCGTCGCCCGGCTGAAGGCTCGCCGGCGTCTGCGGGACAGCGCCGCCCGGTCCGCCCTTCTGCTGTGGCTGGCGCTGACCGGGCGCACCCGGGGCGCCTTGCGGATTGGGCGGAGCGACCGCGACGGGCGGCGGCTGGTTTGGCGGAGCAGCGCTAGAACCGGGCGGCGGCGCCAGAGGTTGGGTCTCGACCGGCCCTGGCATCACATTGCCCTGCCGGCCCGGCGGTGGCGCCATCGGACGCGACGGCAGCACACGGCCCTGCGGCGGCAGCTCCGGCACCTCTTCGTCGTCATCGGGGATCTGCGGCTGCGGCTGGGGCTGGCCACGCGGAATGGTGCCGGGCGGCCGCAGCGGCGGCGGATCGGAGAAGATTGTGCCGATCTGCGCCTGCGCCGGCGTCGCAGCCGTCAGTGCGGTGGCGGCCAGAAGCGCCGCAAGACCTGTCAGGGTAAATGTTCGAAACATATCTCGCGCGGCTTCAACAGCGAATCGGGCTTGCTGGAGGACATTCTACAGGGGATACCGCCGCTCGCAGGCCATCCGGTTAACACGGCGAATACGGCGGGGGAAGGGCGGCATCCCTGCCCTTCCCGGCCCGGTCTGGCCAGATCGGCCCCCGGATGGAATAGTCGAGCACGCTTCCCGGCGGCCGAGGCGGCGCCGCCCCCGAAAAGAACTCCAACGATAACTGGAAACCCAGAGGTCGCTCCCCATGCCCGTTGTGCTCGATCCCGGTGCCGCCGCCGTCTACAAGGCCTTCCAGGAGGCCGGCCGGCCCGCCTACGAGACCCTGACCGCACCGGAAGCGCGGGCCTATTACGCGCAGGCGCGCTTTGCGACCAATCCCGAGCCACCTGACCTCGCGCACGTCACGCCGCTGTCAATCCCGGCACCGCACGGCGCCATTCCCGCACGCCTCTATGTTCCGAAAGAGCCGCGCCGGTATGATGGCTTGTCCCCGGCGCTGGTGTTCTTCCATGGCGGCGGATGGGTGATCGGCGATCTCGACTCCCATGACGTCGTCTGCCGCCAGATCGCCGACGCCGGCGCGCTGATCGTGATCTCGGTGGATTACCGCCTCGCGCCCGAGCACAAATTTCCCGCCGCCATCAATGACGCGATCGCCGCGACCAAATGGGTCGCCGCCAACGCGCGCAAACTCGGCATCGACGCCTCCCGGCTTTCGATCGGCGGCGACAGCGCCGGCGGCAATCTTGCCGCAGTCGTCGCGCTCGCCGCGCGCGACGGCAATGGTCCCGCGATCGCGGCCCAGTTGCTGATCTACCCGGCGACCGATTTCGCCATGACGCACGGCTCCCACAGCGAGCCCGAGACCAGCGTGCTGCTGACGCATTCGGTGATCCGCTGGTTCCGCGACCATTATCTCAACGGCGCCGGCGATATCCACGACTGGCGCGCCTCGCCGGCACGGGCGACAAACCTGGCCGGCCTGCCGCCGGCCTATGTGCTGACCGCCGGTGCCGATCCCCTGCGCGACGAAGGCGACGAATATGCCGAGCGGCTGAGGCAGGCCGGCGTGGCCGTGGCCTACAAGCACTATCCCGGCCAGTTCCACGGCTTTCTCACGATGGGGAAATTGCTGCGAGAGGCCAATGTCGCCGTAAGCGAGATCGGCGCGTGGCTGAAAGGATTGGCCTGAAACGCCATTCCCGATGCCGCCTGTTCTTCAAAGCATATTCGCCCTCCCCCTGCGCGCTCTGACATGGCTCGGCGGCCAGGGCACCCGCGCGGTGGCCGCCGTCGTGTTCATCGCGCTCGCGGTGCCGCCGCTCGGGGCGTTGCTGCGCCCCTACGTCACCGAGGCGATCTTCGTTCTGCTCTGCATCTCCTTCATGCGGGTCGACCTTGCCGCGCTCACCGGCCATCTGCGCCGGCCGGCGCTGGTCGCGACCGCGACCGTCTGGACCATGATCGGCGTGCCTGTGATCATCGGGCTGATCGTCCATGTCACCGGGCTCACGGCGCGCGCGCCCGACCTTGCCCTGGCGTTGATGCTGCAGAGCATGGCCTCGCCGATGATGGCCGCACCGGCGCTGGCCGCGCTGATGGGCCTCGACGCCACGCTGGTGCTGGTCACGCTGGTGAGCGCGACGGCGCTGGTACCGTTCACGGCATCGCTGTTCGCAAGCCTGTTCCTCGACGGCATGCTCAGCATCTCGCCGCCTGCGCTGGGCTTGAAGCTGCTCGGCATCCTCGCCGCATCGCTGCTGGCGGCCACCGTGATCCGACAGATCTTCGGCGCGGCCGCGATCCAGCGCCACAGGCAGCCGATCGACGGCTTCAACATCGTCATCCTGCTGGTCTTCGCGACCGCAATCATGGGCGACGTCGCGAGCGATCTCGTCGCCCGGCCGGTCTCCACCATCGGCTTCGCGGCTCTCGCCTTCGCGATCTATTTCACGCTGCTCGCCGTGACCACGCTGCTGTTCCGCCGCATCGGCTATGAGCGCGCGCTGGCGCTCGGGCTGATGGTGTCACAGCGCAATCTGGGCCTGATGCTCGCCGCGACTGCCGGCGCGCTGCCGCCCACCACCTGGCTCTATTTCGCGATGACGCAGTTTCCCATTCACCTGGCGCCCTACATGCTGATGCCGATCGCGCGGCGCTTGACGGCGCGCGCGCAGGCCTCGGGCGCTGCGGCGACCGGCGGCAAGGCCGCATCGGGCTGAACCAATCCGCAAGCCTTGCCAACACGCAAGTCATGTCCGCTCTGCCATCGCGAGGCCGCTGGTGACCAGGCGAATGTCCCTCACGCAGCGCGCCAATGTCCCTTGTGAATATCAAACTTCACGGCGCCTTCGTCACGCATCTTCAACAGGAGCGATTGGCAGTCGTCCTGATTCTTGATGTTCACGCGCTTCATGACTTCGAAGGTCTTCAGAGGTTTTTCGCGAAGGGCAATCAGAATCTTTTCTCGATCGGTCATTGGGGTTCCTTGCATCGGATCGGCGACGGTACGTGTTGTACACATCGTCTACAACGGGTGCATTCGCTTGACGAGGTCCGTTCCGGCTCCAAAAGGGGAAATGCCGCGCAATATGCAAGTCTGCTCAAATATCCAAGTGTGCTCACCTGCTCAAGCGGGCTCTCCAACTCGATCAATTCTCCCTACCCGGCCCTTGCCGCGCGCCGCAGCGCTTGCGGCGGCTGGCCGAAGGCGCGGATGAAGGCGCGCCGCATGCGCTCGGGATCGCGGAAACCGGTTGTCTCCGCGACGAGTTCGATCGCCTCGCGCGAGGACTGCACGCGCTCGCGCGCGACCTCGATGCGCAAGCGCTCGATGGCCTTCGAGGGCGTCGTGCCGGTCTCGGCGGCAAAGGCGCGGGCAAAATGCCGCGCGCTCATGCCGGCACGGTCGGCGAGATCTTCGACAGTCAAGCGAGCGTCGAGGTTCTCGCGCGCCCAGGACAGCAGCGCACCGAAGCGGCCGTTCGGCGTCTTCAATTCCAGAAGTGACGAGAACTGCGACTGGCCGCCGCTGCGGCGATGATACAGCACGAGCTGCCGCGCCGTGTCCTGCGCGATCTGCTCGCCGTGATCCTCCGTTACCATCGCGAGCGCAAGGTCGATGCCGGCCGTGATGCCGGCCGACGTCCACACATTGCCGTCGCGGGTGAAAATCTGGTCCGGCTCGAACTTCACCTTGGGATAGCGCGCGACGAAATCCCGCGTGCGTCCCCAATGCGTGGTGGCGCGGCGGCCGTCGAGCAGGCCTGCTTCGGCGAGCACATAGGCGCCCGAGCAGACGCTCGCGACCCGCACGCCGCGCCGCGCCAGCCGCTGCACGAAGGCGCGCGTGACCTCGCAGCGCGCGGCATCCGTCACGCCCGCGCCTCCCGCCACGACCAGCGTCGTGATCGCATTGGCCGACTTGAAGTCGCGCGCCATCATCTCCACGCCCGACGAGCTGCGCACCGGCCCCGCGCTCACCGCCAGCACGCGGATCCCGGTCGTCGTCTTGCCCGTGCAGCGCGCCGCGATCTCGAACACGGAGATCGGGCCGGCCGCATCGAGCAACTGGAAGTCCGGGAAGATCAGGATGCCGATCATGGTCATGTCCGAAAGCGAGGGAAATACGCCATTCTGGACGGAAAGGCATCATGAGAGGCTGCTTCCGTCAAGCTCATAATTGGAGGCTCTCATGTCGTCCCCGCTCCAGATCGGTCTCTTGGTGTTTCCGCGCGTCACCCAGCTCGATTTCACGGGCCCCTTGCAGGTGTTCTCCTCCGTGCCCGGCGCAAAACTGCATTTGATCTGGAAACGGATCGAGCCGGTGCCGAGCGATTCCGTGCTGACGCTGACGCCGACCACGACATTCGCTGACTGCCCGCAGCTCGACGTGATCTGCGTGCCCGGCGGCGGCGGCACCAACGATCTGCTCAATGACGAGGAGGTGCTCGGTTTCCTGCGCCGGCAGGCCGAGGGTGCCAAATACGTCACCTCGGTCTGCACGGGATCGCTGGCGCTCGGCGCCGCCGGCCTCTTGAAGGGCTATCGCGCCGCCACGCATTGGAGCGCGATGGAGATGCTCGCTCAGTTCGGCGCGACGCCGACCAAGACGCGCGTCTGCGTCGACCGCAACCGCATCACCGGCGGCGGCGTCACCGCGGGAATCGATTTCGCGCTGACCCTGGTGTCGATCATGGTCGATCGCACCACCACGGAGGCGATCCAGCTTCAGCTCGAATACAATCCGGCCCCGCCGTTCAATGCAGGCTCGCCGGATACCGCGCCGGCGGAGGTGCTGGCATTACTCAGGGAGCGCGGCGCAGCGAACCAGGCTCGCCGCGTCGAAGCGGTGAAGCGTGCGGCCGAGCGGATGACCTAGTCTCCACTCTCGTGTCCCGGACGCGCTGCAGCGCGTAGCGGTGCTGCGCAGCGTCCGGGGCACGCGAAATCCAGTCGCCCGTCTACCAAAGAAAAAGGCCGCCCGGTTTCCCGAGCGGCCCTTCCTGTCTTACGGCGACTGCACATTTCATCGGGCGATTTCGGAACTTCCAGACCGGGGGCCTATCTCCCGATCGAGTCCTGGTCGGCGGCCGCTGCATTTCGGGACAGTCGCGAACTGTTGCCCGAACCGAACGCGATGGTCTCCCATCTCCGTAAGATGCGACCATTGAGCCGCATCGCCCGCGTGGCTGCAACGCCCGCGCAGGACTCATCCCCGCTGTTCCCGTTGTCCACAGCAAAGCGAGGCGGATGCGGGTGCATCCACCCCCACGACAAGGGTTGAGACGGGAATCGGAAGGCTAGCTCGGCGTCCAGGGCTGATAGTCGCCGGTCGCCTTCGGCCGCTTGCCGCTGGCGAGCGTCGAGCCCGCGGGACGGTAGGCGTTGGCCGTGCCGGTGAGATTGGGCTGGTGCGGCTTTTCCCATTCGCGCGGCTGGTAGTTGTCCTGCGTCGGCGGCACGTCGACGGTGTGATGCATCCAGCCGTGCCAGGACGGCGGGATACGGCTGGCCTCGGCGTAGCCGTTATAGACCACCCAGCGGCGCTCGAAGCCGAGCACCGGGTCGATCGCCCCGCCGCGGGTGCGATAATAGAGGTTGCCCTGCTCGTCCTGGCCGACCAGCTCGCCGTAGCGCTTGGTCCAGAGTTGGGTGCCAAACGTCTGGCCATTCCACCAGGTGAAAAACTTGAGGAAGAACTGTTTCATGCGGCAAGGGCCCTGCTTCGTCGGGTCCTGATGCCATCCGGACGGCGAAATGTCCAGTTCGGCGCGGGCGGCAATGCCGCGCTGCAGATGCAGTCCCCGGCACGGAACGCTGCCGCAAATCGGACGCGATCCGTTCATGCCGGATACAGCGTCGCCATGAGAACTTTTCGTCGCACGCAAACCCCCGTGATCCCAGGAACTCCGGCCCTTTCATGGGGTTTGCTTCCGGGAAAAGGAGTTTTGATCATGAAAAGTCTGAAAGTCTTGAGCACGGCTGCGGCAGTGGCATTGGTTATCCCGTTGGCGACGCCGAGCTTTGCCCAAAGTCGGGCCGCAGCGGTCGGCGGCGGCGGAGCACACTTCGGTGGCGGCGGCGGCGGAGCACACTTCGGCGGCGGCGGCGGCGGGGCACATTTCGGTGGCGGCGGCGCCCGCATGGGCGGGGGCAACTTCGGCGGCAACTTCGGCGGCGCGCGGATCGGCGGCGGCGGCGGCAATTTCGCGGCCGGCGCAGCAGTACGTCCGGGCGGTGGCAGCTTCGCAGCCGGCACAGTGAGCCGACAGGCCTTCTCGCCGTCCTACAGCGGTACACGCAGCGTCGCGACTGCGGGCAACTGGCAGGGCGGTGGCGGCAATTGGAGTGGTCGTCACTGGCATCATCGTCACGGCGGCGGCTTTTGGCCCGGGTTCGCGGCCGGCGCTGCGATCGGCGGCCTCGGCTCGTACGCCTATTACGGCGGCGGGTATTACGACGACCCCTACTATTACGGCGACAGCTACTATGATGAACCGACAGTGGCCGTGGTCCCCGATGGCGGCGGCGACTCCGCGGCCTACTGCGCGCAGCGCTACAAGTCCTACGATCCGGCGTCCGGCACCTATCTGGGCTATGACGGCCAGCGTCATCCCTGCCCGTAACACGACCTGAAACACTTGAAGAAGAAGGCGTCGCAGCGATGCGGCGCCTTTTTCATTCAGGCGCCTCACCTGTTTCGCTCGCCTCGTATTCGTCATCGGCAAGTGTCGCGTACAATCGATGCGAGCGGACCTTTATTCACCGCGCCGTGCATATCTACCCTTATCCAATCCCAAATTGACCCGACGCGCGATTCCCCTGTATCAACTTGGCTGTGGGGACTTCGATGACTGGGAAGTGTCATGCCGCGCATTCTCGTGGTTGATGACGATCCGATGGTCGGCGCGACCATCGAGGTCCTCCTCCAACGTCAGGGCTTCGACGTCACGTTGACTGACGGCGGAGAAACGGGTTTGGCTGCGCTCGAAACACAGAATTTCGACGTGATGCTGGTTGACATCTTCATGCCGCATATGCGCGGCTTCGAGTCCATTCGCATCTTTCACGAGCGCGCGCCGGCGGTTCCGCTAATCGCGATGTCCGGCTACGCCTTCGCATCATCCGCCTCGCCCTCTCCCGACTTCCTCCGGATGGCGCTGGAGCTTGGCGCGACCCGCTGCCTGCGCAAGCCGTTCACGCCGGACGCGCTGCTGACCACGATCCGGGAATGCATCGCCGTGCCGGGCGATGGCTCGCAGCCGAAGGACAAGAAAGAAGTCCCTTGATCCCAACGCAGCGCGTCATTCTCGGTGCTGGACTTGCCATCCTCCTGATCATCACCGCGGCCTCGATCGGCCTCGACGTCAAGTCACGGTCCGATGCGGCCTGGGTCAATCACACCGTCGAGGTGCTGAAGAAGATCTCCGACCTGCGCGTGCTGATGCGCAGTGCCGAGAGCGCCGCACGTGGCTACGAGATCTATCGCAACCCGAGCTTCAGCGAAGAATTCCAGGCGGTGCACGCCCGGATCGCACCGGCACTCGCCGATCTCAAGCGCAGCGTGCGCGACACTCCCGAACATGTCGCGCTGCTCGAGGGCACCGAGCCGCTGGCGCTGCGCCGGATCGAGATCGCCGCCGAAGTAATGCGCCTGCGCGCCGGAAACGATCAGGCCGGCATTGCCGCAGTCCAGGGCAAGGGCGAGGGCCGTGGCCTCATGGACACGGTGATGGGCAATTTCGATCATTTGAGCGCAGAGGAAGAACGATTGCTTGCGGCGCGCTCCCAGGATTCGCGCCGCACCGGCATCGTGCTGCTCGGCATCGACGTCGCCGGCGCACTGGTGATCCTGCTGCTGGTCGTGATGATGATGCGCGAGAGCCGGCGCAGCGAGGGCGCACTCAAGAGCACGCTAATGGAGACCACGGCCGCCAAGCAGCAGCTCGAGGCCGCGGTGGCCGAGCGCACCGAGCATCTGGTCACCGCGCATGACGAGCTGCGCCTCTCGGTCAACGTGCTCCAGAGCACCTTTCACAGCATGGCGGAGGCGGTGCTGGTCATCGATGCCGAGGGCAATGTCCTTCTGTCCAATCCCGCCGCCGAGCGCATGCTGCTGCACCGGACCGGCATGAACCTGCGCAATCTGCGCGCGATGTCCACCGTGCTTCACGGCGACGGCCTCACCCCGCTCAAGCCCGACGAGCTGCCGTCGGCACGCGTGCTGCGCGGCGAGCCGTTCGAGAACATGGAGATGATCGTCCGCCCGCACAGCGGCAATGCTCCCCGTCATCTCATGATCAGCGGCCGGCCGATGCTGGACGGGAAAGGCAACGTCTCCGGCGCGGTGCTGGTCTATCACGACGCGACCACCTCGCGCGAGACCGAGCGGCAATTGTACCAGTCGCAGAAGCTGGATGCCATCGGCAAGCTCACCGGCGGCGTCGCGCACGACTTCAACAACATGCTGACCGTGATCTCCGGCAATACCGAGACTCTGGTGGCGAGCCTGAAGCAGCAGCCCGAGCTCCAGCGCGTGGCACGCCTGATCGACGAGGCCGCCGAGCGCTGCGCCGAGCTGATTCAGCATCTGCTCGCCTTCGCGCGCAGGCAGCCGCTGCAGCCGCGCAACGTCGAGATCAACGCCGCGGTCGCGGACATCGCGAAACTCCTGCGCCCCACCCTCGGCGAGCAGATCGAGATCGAGACCGTGCTCGAACAGGGGCAGATGACCGCGCACATCGATCCGTCCCGCCTCACCAATGCCCTGCTCAACATGGCCATCAACGCCCGCGACGCCATGCCGAACGGCGGCAAGCTGCTGCTCGAGGCCCACCGCGTCGTGCTCGACCAGGCCTATGCGCAAAGCAATCCCGACGTGCGGCCCGGCCCTTACGTGATGCTCGCCGTCAGCGACACCGGCACCGGCATGCCGGCCGAGGTGCAGCAGCAGGCGTTCGAGCCGTTCTTCACCACCAAGGAGGTCGGCAAGGGAAGCGGCCTCGGCCTTTCCATGGTCTACGGCTTCGTCAAGCAATCCGGCGGCCACATCAAGATCTACAGCGAGGAAGGCCACGGCACCACGATCAAGCTCTATCTGCCGCCGGGCGAAGGCATGACCGAGCCAGTCACCTCTGCCGCACCGCCGGCCGAGGGTGGCGCCGAGACCATTTTTGTGGTCGAGGATGATCCGCTGGTGCGCAACTTCGTCACCGTGCAGCTCCAGAGCCTCGGCTACCAGACCGTCGCCGCGCCCGACGGCAAGGCCGCGCTGGAGTTGATCCGGGCCGGCCAGCCGTTCGATCTGCTGTTCACCGACGTCGTCATCCCCGGCGGCATGAGCGGACGCGACCTCGCCGACAAGGTGGCGACGATCCGCCCCGGCGTGAAGGTGCTCTACACTTCCGGCTATACCGACAACGCCATCGTCCACCACGGCAAGCTCGACGACGGCGTGATGCTGCTGACAAAACCCTACCGCCGCAACCAGCTCGCCGCGATGATCCGCAAGGCGCTCGGACACATGCCCACCGGCTAGCGTTTCTGCTTGGCGATATGTCCAATGGCGTTGCAGATGATCCGCGCTGCGCAGATCGCCCCAATATTCTGCGGATCACGCTCCGGCACCAATTCGACCAGATCAAGACCGACAATTCTGGCCTTCGAGGCGACGCCCGCGATCAGGTCTATGACGTCGAAATAGGACAAGCCGCCAGGCTGCGGCAGCAGCACGCCGGGAATGACGGACGGATCCAGGCCGTCGCAATCGATCGTGATCAGGCAGTTCGCGCTGTCCTCGATTGCACTCAGGACGGCTTGAACGCCCCGGCTTTTGACGTCTCGTGCTATAAAAATCCTGGAGCCCCAGTTCCGCGCGCAACTGAGCTCCTGCAGGCCCGAGCCACCGATACCCCTTAAACCGACCTGCACAATGCGTTCGACCCAAGGCAACTCGCTGGCGCGCCGCATCGTGCTGGAAAACGTATGTGCTGAGCCGTCGCGCTGGTCCTTCCAATCCAGATGCGCGTCGATCTGCAGGATCGTCAGCTTGCCCGTGTCTTCGAACGCCTCGAAGAACGGTATGGGGACAGAATCATCTCCGCCGAGCAGCATGGGTACCGCGCCGGACTTCAGGATCTTCCTGGTGGCGGTCCTGATTGCATTCCGGTTTTGCTCGGGGGCCTCGGGTGACGTGGCAAGATCGCCGCCATCGACGACCCGGATTTGCTCCGGGTCGAGCAGGATTCCGTCTTGGTCGAAATCCCACCTGGCAAGGTCGGTCTGATAAACGCGCAAAGCATTGCGAATGGCCGCTGGGCCATTCGCGGCATGGCTGGTCCTGCCCCTCACATGCGGCGTGGCGTCGGCAGCTCCGAAGATGACGATGTCGGCTTCGCCTAGAGGCTGGGCAAGGTCGCACGCCGCGACGCCGAGGAATGTGTTGCGGTCGCTCGCCATAGCCGTCTCGCTGGAGGCACTCAGTCCGGCCGACAGAGCCAATCCGCAACGCCTCCGCGAGTTCCTGACCTGCTCTTGGCCTGCCGCCGAGCCGAGCGGTCGAAGCCGCTCTCGCCGAGGACGTGACCTCATAAACGTCGGCTTACCAAGGCAAAGCGGAAGCTCCCACCTTCGGCGTGGTCGGCGGCTTGTGACCACAGCGGACTCCAGCGCGTCGAGCTTCCCCTGAGGGAGTTGACGAGTGGGCGGGCCGCTTTCTTCTGGAACGAAATTAAATTGATTTAATTCAGTTATTGTGATTTAATTTTTAGGCTTATCTCTGGACGGAGAAACGCATGCCAGATCAGGACGACCGTCGCGAGTTCTTAAGAACCTGCGGAAAGTTCGCGGCGGTGACACCTCCAGCCATCACCCTACTCCTGTCGACATCCCTTACATCGGATGCGATCGCGAAGTCGGGCGCAGGCGCGGTCCACGACGACCATCACCATCACGGCAACAACGGCTGGGGCAACGGCGGCGGAGACGGCAGCCCCAACGGCAAGGACGATAGAGGCCGCTGAGACGACGACACACGGCCTCCGGAAGGAGACACAATGCAGACCAGGCGCCGCGACGTAGATTGGCATTTCGCCAGCTTCGTTGTTTCGATGATCTGGCTCGCGATTGTTGCTGCCGCTCTTCTTGCAGTGCTCTTCCGAGGGCACCCTTGAGGAGTTATGAAGTACATTTTCATCGCGGTCGGCTGCTGGCTGCTGCTGAACCTGCTCTTCGTTGTGCTAGTCACGCCGCCGCGTAGTCGCCGGCCGCGACAGCTTGCTCGCACGATTCATGCGGTCAAGAAATTCATTATGAGCAGACGGCAGCCCCCCACCTGATGAGGGCAGTGACGCGCTGCAAAAAAAAACGACAGTAAGGCTGGCTGTTTATTTCCAGCGACGCCGCACCGCAGTTCGCTGTATCGTGCCGTTCCGTTTTTTCCAACAGCGGATTTGATTGCCATGCACCACATCCAGAGTACGCATATTGCCGCGATACTGAAACTGACCGCCCAGCAGCTTGAAGCACTTCGCACCCGCCCAGAGATCCAAAAGGAATATTCCGAAATCCTCGTTTTGAGAGAGAAAATAAAACTGGCGACCGATCTGAAGAAGGCTCGCCGGCAGCTCCTTACTCGGTCCCTGCCAAGCGCCTGAAGGGAGAGAACTCCACCCGTGCCTTGCGCTGTGAGGCTCGAGCAAGGAGCTGCTCGTTGGCATTCCCGCTTGTGGACCCGAAGCGGACATCTTAGCAGCGCCGCACGGCATATCCCGTCGCTGTGGCAGCGCAAACAATACTTCCCGAATGCTGATAGCGCCTTGTCGGTTATCTCCCTCACAACCGATGTTTTGTTTTGCGAAAGCCCTCGATGTTCTTGCCAAATTCATCCGAGAGCGATTTCTTTTGGCTTCCGTACGCGGCAGCGATTTCCGGGTGTAAGCGCAAGTAGTCGCGAAACAGCAGGAAATCTCTCCAGCGTGGATTGCATTGCTCCATGATGTGAAGATGGTGTGTCCAGGGTCCAGGCATCCTCTTCCGAAAAAACAGTTCACCAGGTAACCATGCTTCGTACTCGGGGATGTAGGTGTATCCGAGTTGCGCGAATGGCCTCACAAACGTGCACTTCGCGCGCAACAAGTTCGGGAGGCCGACCAAGATGTCCATAATCGGTTTAGCCGAGAGGCCGGACACAGACGTACTGCCCATGTGTTCGATCTTGAGCGCCGGACCGACCACAAATCGCAAGCGACGGCACTCCTGCTGGAAACGAACCGGCCAGTCGGGGTCATAGTCACGCACCTCGATGGCGCCCCTCCATACTTCTCCATTCTGTCCCCTCGCTGGAAGCTACCCTTCTCAAACGGCCCTGTTGGAACAGACCACCGTTCCTGCATGTGATCGGACTCACTGCAATGCGCGGCATCTCCCGATATACGGGTCAGCTTTTGGCGCTTCAGCGACGTCGCGGGCGCACCATATTGAGGTCCACCCAGCGAGGCATGGCGGAGTAGATTTGCTCAGGTTGAGTTCTTCGCACTTTGACCCATAAGCGACATGGGTGGATTGAAAATCCTTGCAGTGCAATAGGCCGTGCGGCATCGGATGGCTCGCGAGGACCGGGCGAAGCTGATAGATTGCCATCGTCAGGAGCTGATCGATGACATCCATTGACGAGCGTCTTCTCGAAAGCAAGATGACGCAGATCGAGCAGGCCCGCACTTGGAGCCCGCGCGTAATCTCCAAGTTCGAAACGCTGATTCGCAGTGGTGACGAGGTCAGCCTGTACCGCGCCAATCCGCTGGCGTTCGCCCGTGATCGCAGTGTGGCTGAGCCGGAGTCGATCGATCTGTTTCTCCATGCCGCTCGCGCCGGGCTGGTCGACATGCATTGGGACATTCTCTGCCCCCACTCGGGTCTGGTGCTGGAAAGCTTCGGGAGGCTCCGTGCGCTCCGGAGCCATTTCGTCTGCGGGCTTTGCGATATCGAGGGTCACACCGAACTCGACGACTTCATCGAAGTGTCCTTCGTCTCGCCGCAAATTCGGCACCTCGCCTTGTATGACGTCGACAATCTCTCGATCGAAGATCTGCACTGGAAGCTCAAGTTCGCCAACAGCGGACGGCTGCCCGGCGGACAGACTCGATTTGTCGATGTCTTGCGCGGTTTCGTTCGCGGAATGACTTATCTGCCGTCCGGTCTGACAACGACGCTGCAGACCGATATTGGGCCGGGCGCGGTCTCAGGCGTCAACGTCCAGACCCAGGCGGGCTTTACGCTCCCGGTCGCGCTCGATCCCACTGCCGTGCAGATGCCGAATACTCCGACGATCGTTCGTGCCACCTATGACGGGCAGCGGTTCACGCCCGCCGTTTCGGCCGTGCCGTCGGGGCCTGTGATCTTCGAGATCAGCAACACCGGCCCTAAGCGCGGTTCGCTGCTCCTGATCAACTGGCCACCTGAAATCTTGGAAATGCCAGAGAAGCCGACCCTCGAATTCGATCCCTACGTCTCGGGCGGGATGCTGCTGACGCGTCAGACGTTCCGCAAGCTCTTCCGCTCAGAGCGCGTAGATGAGGAGGAGGGCCTCGGCGTTCGGCAGGTGACGTTCCTGTTCACCGACCTGAAGGGTTCGACCGCGCTCTACGAGCGCCTCGGGGATCTTAATGCCTATGCTCTCGTCCGCGAACATTTCGCTCTCCTCGACGCAATTGCCCATCGGCATGCCGGTGCCATCGTGAAGACCATCGGCGACGCCGTCATGGCTGCGTTTTTCCGGCCGGTGGATGCCGTGGAGGCAGCGCTGCACATTCTGCGGGACATCGGAGAGTTCAACTCCAAGCACGGCCAGCCCGCCGTCGTTCTCAAAATGGGGGCACATTGCGGTCCTTCCATCGCCGTGACCCTCAACGAGAATCTCGACTATTTCGGCCAGACCGTGAATATTGCCGCGCGGGTGCAATCATTCGCCGACGCCGGCGAAATCTGTCTCACTGAAGCACTCTACACCGCGCCCGCTGTTCGCCAGCTGCTGGCGGGCCACCATGTCGAGGAGTTCGAGGCGCCGCTGCGCGGCGTCGAAGGCGAGGCGCGAGTCTACCGGGTCACCGGCCGATTGTAGCCTAGGCTCTGCGGCAGTCCGCACTAGCGTAGTGATCGAAATGTATTTCCGACATCTGGCCGCCGCGAGGCGGCTTTTCTTGGACACGGCAAGAGCAAAGGAGTCTGTTCGTGGCCCAGAGCTGACCTGCCCTGCGCAGCCGGTCGAGGACCGCTTGTGACCCAAAGCAGCCTTTAAAGCGGCTCGAAAATCATCTGCCAGCCCTTTCGGGTGTCCATGTATTCGCGAACCAGCTTGATCCGCTCGCCGGAAAGGACAAAAGCGAAGCAATAGTCATTCTCGTAGGGCTTGCCTCCTGGAAGAGTGGCTCGCATTCGCTCCTCGACGATCACAGTATCGCCATCGGCATGAATGCCCCGAAACGAGATGTCGACGTTCGAGAACAGATGATGCATTTCCGAGGCAATAAACTGTGCGATTTGGTCCGGTCCAATCATGTGGTCGGTGTGTTTGAGAGCGACCGCCGTGGCATTTCCAGCCGGTGCGATCCATTCGGCATCGGGAGTAAACAGCTCCGCGATCAACTGCGCATCACGGGTTTTAAAAGTCTTCCAGGCATTGATGACGATCTCTTTAGGATTCGTGCTGTTCATTTTTGCTTCTCCAAGTGCTCAGCGAAGTTGGACCTTCTCTATAAGAAGGGCGCACCGATATCGCTGGCCGGAATCGGACCTGATCATCTCAGGGCTATTCTTCTGGCTGCGGCCTGCGGTAAAATGAGTCATGCTCAGTTTTGAGGTATGCAACACCGCGCGCTTGCAGCGCGATCCCCGCTATGACGGCCGTTTCTACACGGCAGTGAAGACCACGGGAATCTACTGCCGCCCGGTTTGCCCGGTGAAGCAGCCGTTGACCCGTAACGTGACCTACTATCAAACTGCAGCGGCCGCCGAGGCCGCGGGGTACCGACCTTGCCTGCGTTGCCGTCCGGAGACCGCGCCCTTCTGTGCTGCCTGGAATGGCACGCGTTCGACAGTCGCGCGGGCCTTGAAATTGATCGATGGTGGCGCCTTGGATGACGCTTCGGTTGCCGCACTGGCCGATCGGCTCGGGGTAAGCTCGCGCCACCTTGCGCGTCTGTTCGAACGGTACGTCGGGGCCAGCCCCCAACAGGTCGCGAAGACCAGGCGTGTACAGAGGGCGAAGCGCCTACTTGACGAGACGACTGAACCACTGGCCCAGATCGCCTACCGAGCTGGCTTTGGCAGCGTGCGCCGATTCAACGCCGTCTTTCGCGAACTCTATGGGCGCTCGCCCTCCAGCATTCGCCACCGCCGCAGAGTATTCGCCTGAGGTCGGGCATCCCAACGTTGGTCCGCTGTTGGACCCATTGCGGACTAACTGGTCTCGCGCGGTTGTGTTGAAGCTGCTAGACACGTGAAGTGTCGCTGTTCTTACTCTTTTTTGGACTTTCACTGCTGGGCATTGCCGGATGGGGATTTCAATCCATCGTGGCAGAGCTAGATAGGTCGTGCCTCCCCCGGACGGACGCAATTTCTCGCAAGTTTCAGGTTGAGGCGTTTATCTGGGGGGACCGCGCGCCGTTGGCGCTGAGGCGTCGGTATATCGCAACACAAGCCTGCGCGGTCCCGGCGCTCCTTTGCCTGGCGGCTCTCGTGTGGCTCAACGAGCCGCGCCGCGATGTCCGCGCTTTGGGGGTGATCGCGTTCTGTTTCGTGTCGTTTGTCGTGGCCGCTTCCTTGGCCTGGAAGACTGCCCGAAGCAGCGGCTCAAAATTATCCTGACGGAGGCAACAATGCGTGGCCTGATCTACATTTGGGGCGCGGGAATACCGCTTCTGGTCGGGCTTGAGATATATCTCGCTACGAACGCTCTCCGAAACCTCGCTCCCGGGGTAGAAAGAAAAGACGTAGTATTTCTGAGAAGGTTTGCAGATGGCGGCAGCCCTCCAGGAGGTCGCTCCCCGAAGCATGGCGGACCAGATTTGCTCAGTTGAGTTCGTATGCTGACCCGAAGCGGATGTTGTACTGTTTGCCAATGGCGAGTTGCTTTTGTCCCCCATCGGACCACGTACGATGGCGCCCGACCCATGAATGATCACAAAGTCTTTTTTGAAGTGTTGGGACGGCTCCTGTCGCGAGTTGGGTCTCAAGCGCTGGCCCGTATTGGCGCCGAGTTGGGACCTAAGGAAAAAGTCACGCTGACCAATGGGCTGTACTTCCGCGTCGAACGGTCTGGTTTGACCCTTGTGTCGGTCGGCGCTGGTGAGTGTCAATCGATGAAGCTTTCGGTCGATGAAGCAAAGCAGATATTCTCATCGATCGAGTCCGCGTGCACCAGTCGCGATGTTGTCAAGGTCCGGGCCAGAGAGCTATCTTGGACGACCGATGCTCGGCCGAAATCCAATCCTGAAAAGGTGGTTATCAGGTTCACAGGACCGCTGGGATTCACACGCACGGACGCCAGGCGTAAAGATGTTGCAGCAGCGGTCGTAGAGTTCGCCAACCGATTTGGTAGAGACAATCCCCCGCAAGGCAGGTCGGCTCTTGGCCCATCTGCGAGCTCGGAGACCTTCCGCTCTCCGGCCGATGTTGACGATGAACCGGAAGTCCAGGCGGCCAGCCGCTCATGAATATACGCCCTACCGCGTCGCCAGCACCACGGCCGCCAGCGTGAAGATCAGCGCGGCGATCTGCCCTGCCCCCAGCGGCTCGTGGAGCGCGATCGCGGACGCCACGACGCCGATGACAGGCACCGCCATGGTGCCGATCGCGGCGACGGAGGCCGGCAGGCGCGCAAGGGCAGCGAACCAGCTGACATAGGCGATGCAGAACTGCACCACGGTCGAATAGACCAGGAGCCACCATCCGACCGGCGTCACCCGCTCCAGATGCGTGGTCTCGATGACGAGGCCGATGATCGTGATGGGCAGGCAGCCGATCCCGATCTGCCAGGCCGCCGCTGTGATCGGCGGCAGTCGGATCGGGTACTTCTTCGAAAACACCGTTCCGAGAGCGAAGCCGAGCGCGCCGCACAACGCCATGATGATGCCCGGCAGCTTGTCCGCGGTGGCGGCAAAGCCGTTGCCGCCCATGATCGAGGCCAGGCCGGCAAAGGCCATCACCAGCGCGATGGTGCGCAACAAGGTCGGCCGCTCGCCGAGCACCGGCCAGGCGATCAGCGAGGCCCAGACCGGCATGGTGTAGGCGATCAGCGCCGCTTCGCTCGCCGGCAGCCACAGCAGTGCCAGACCCATCAGCACCATCCAGCCCGTGACGTTGAGGATCGCGGCGGTCACGAGCCGCGGCCAGATCGCGCGCGGGACGCTGAGGCTGTCAGCGCGGATCAGTGCCAGCGCCGCCAGCAGCACCGCGCCGAGCACGCCCGTCGCCCCGCGCAAGGTCAGCGGCGGGAGCTCGGAGAGCAGGAATTTCGTCACCGGCCAATTGAAACCCCAGCCCACCGAGGTGATGGCGAGGAATATCAGGCCGGCCGGAGCGATGCGCGCTCGCAGCACCGGCCGAGTCGAATCAAGCATGTGGGTAGTCCGGCAAAATCGAGGGCAGCTTGGCGCGGATTCGCGCCTCCCACCACCACCCCGGCGGGCATGCCTGCCCTCACCTTCCGTAGCCCTACGTGAGTCCCCCCGAGGCAAGCCCGCGATTCAAAAATATACCTGCCCTGTGAACAGCGGGGTGAAGCCTCAGCGGCCCCCAAGATGCAAATTTTTTCGGTTGGGAATCCCTGAGGACTCACTGATACTTGGCTCAACAACAGGCGCGGGCCTGCCCCCTGTTATCCCCCACAATCCACCATATTTAGTATTTGATTCAGGAACTCGCACTAGTTCTTGACGGGCGTAACGGAGAGTCCTAGTTTTCGATCCGTTCGGCGCGAGTGTGTTTGCGTCCCGCCGGCACTCCCCCAAAGGGTCTGCAAAACAGCACTCCGCCAAGCCAGACAAGGGCAGCGGGATACGGGCTTGTCTGCCCGGCGAGAGCGGACTTTTCGGGCGCCTGAACGGGCTGGAAACAGGCCCGGATGGCAATGGTTGAAGACGTGACGTTGTGGGGCGTTGAACGCATGTCGGGCTCATCCCTTTGGGGCGGATGGGTCTGGACGTGCCGGCGGATGATCGGTGCGCGCATCGAGCAATCGCGTCGGGAGAAAACGGGCCGGGTCTACCGGCTGAGCTGCGATGCCAAGGGCCAGGCGGCCTCGAGCACCGCGAAATGAAATGATGACCCGGCACGCCTGAACGGAGGCGGTCCGGTCAAAGATAGGACGGGGCAAGACCATGCGGATTGAGCGGCGCCACACCACTTCGGGACAGTCACCTTACGCCGGCATCGATTTCCGGCTGACCACGTCGGAGATCAGGAATCCCGACGGCTCGGTCGTGTTCAAGCTCGACAATGTCGAGGTGCCGACCGCGTGGTCGCAGGTCGCCTCCGACGTCCTCGCCCAGAAGTACTTCCGCAAGGCCGGCGTTGCCGCGCGCCTGAAGAAGGTCGAGGAAGAGTCCGTCCCCTCCTTCCTGTGGCGCTCCGTTCCCGACACCGAGGCGCTCGCCCTCCTGCCCGAGAAAGAGCGCTATGTCAGCGAGCTCTCGGCCAAGCAGGTGTTCGACCGTCTCGCCGGCTGCTGGACCTATTGGGGCTGGAAGGGCAAGTACTTCTCCTCCGACGAGGACGCCCAGACCTTCTACGACGAGCTCCGCTACATGCTGACCATGCAGATGGTCGCGCCGAACTCGCCGCAATGGTTCAACACCGGTCTGCACTGGGCCTACGGCATCGACGGTCCCGGCCAGGGCCATTATTACGTCGACCCCTTCACCGGCAAGCTGACCCGGTCGAAATCCTCCTACGAGCATCCGCAGCCGCACGCCTGCTTCATCCAGGGCGTCGGTGACGACCTCGTCAACGAGGGCGGCATCATGGACCTCTGGGTCCGCGAAGCGCGCCTGTTCAAATACGGCTCCGGCACCGGCTCCAACTTCTCGCGCCTGCGCGGCGAAGGCGAACGCCTCTCCGGCGGCGGCCGCTCGTCCGGCCTGATGAGCTTCCTCAAGATCGGCGACCGCGCCGCGGGCGCGATCAAGTCGGGCGGCACCACGCGCCGCGCCGCCAAGATGGTCGTCGTCGACGTCGATCACCCCGACATCGAGACCTATATCGACTGGAAGGTGAAGGAGGAGCAGAAGGTCGCCGCTCTCGTCACCGGATCCAAGATCAACCAGAAGCACCTCAAGGCGGTGCTGAAGGCCTGCGTCAATTGCGAAGGCTCGGGCGACGATTGCTTCGATCCCGAGAAGAACCCGGCGCTGCGCCGCGAGATCAAGCTGGCGCGCCGCAGCCTCGTACCCGACAACTACATCAAGCGGGTCATCCAATTTGCAAAACAGGGCTACAAGGACATCCAGTTCGACGTCTATGACACCGACTGGGATTCGGAAGCCTATCTCACGGTTTCGGGGCAGAACTCCAACAATTCGGTGTCGCTGAAGGACGACTTCCTGCGCGCGGTCGAGACCGACGGCGACTGGAATCTCGTCGGACGCACCACCAAGAAGATCACCAAGACCCTGAAGGCGCGCGACCTCTGGGAAAAAATCGGCTACGCCGCCTGGGCGTCGGCCGACCCGGGCCTGCACTTCAACACCACCATGAATGACTGGCACACCTGCAAGGCGTCCGGCGACATCCGCGCCTCTAATCCGTGCTCGGAATACATGTTCCTGGACGACACGGCGTGCAACCTCGCCTCCGCCAATCTGCTGACGTTCTACGACATCCCCTCCAAGCGTTTCGACGTGGAAGGCTACGAGCATCTCTGCCGGCTCTGGACCATCGTGCTCGAAATCTCGGTGATGATGGCGCAGTTCCCGTCGAAGTCGATTGCCGAGCTCTCCTACGAGTTCCGCACGCTCGGCCTCGGCTACGCCAATATCGGCGGCCTCTTGATGACCATGGGCCTGTCCTATGACAGCAAGGAAGGCCGCGCCATCGCCGGCGCGCTGACCGCGATCATGACCGGCATCACCTACAAGACCTCGGCCGAGATGGCGGCCGAGCTCGGCACCTTTCCCGGCTACAAGAAGAACGCCGCGCACATGCTGCGCGTGATCCGCAACCACCGCCGCGCCGCCCATGGCCAGTCCAACGGCTACGAGGGGCTCAGCGTCAACCCGGTGCCGATGGACCTGGTGTCGTGCCCGCAAGGAGACCTCGTCACCCATGCGCAAGCCGCCTGGGATGCGGCGCTCGAGCTCGGCGAGAAGCACGGCTATCGCAACGCCCAGACCACGGTGATCGCGCCGACCGGCACGATCGGCCTCGTCATGGATTGCGATACCACCGGTATCGAGCCCGACTTCGCGCTGGTGAAGTTCAAGAAGCTGGCCGGCGGCGGCTACTTCAAGATCATCAACCGCGCGGTCCCCGCCGCGTTGCGTGCGCTCGGTTATCGCGAGAGCGAGATCGCGGAGATCGAGGCCTATGCCGTCGGCCACGGCTCGCTCTCCAACGCGCCCGGCATCAACGCCTCGACGCTGAAGGCCAAGGGCTTCACGGATGAGGCCATCGCCAAGGTCGAGAAGGCGCTGCCGACCGCCTTCGACATCAAGTTCGCCTTCAACAAATGGACCTTTGGCGAAGACTTCATCCGCGACCAGCTCGGCATTGGTGCCGAGGCGATCGCGGCCCCCGGCTTCGACCTGCTCCAGGCCGTCGGCTTCACCAAACGCGAGATCGAGGCGGCCAACGTCCACATCTGCGGCGCGATGACGGTGGAAGGTGCTCCGCACCTCAAGGCCGAGCACTATCCGGTGTTCGACTGCGCCAACCCTTGCGGCAAGGTCGGCAAGCGCTATCTCTCGGTCGAGAGCCACATCCGCATGATGTCGGCGGCGCAGCCCTTCATCTCGGGTGCGATCTCCAAGACCATCAACATGCCGAACGACGCGACGGTAGAGGACTGCAAGTCCGCCTACATGCTGTCGTGGAAGCTGGCGCTCAAGGCCAACGCGCTCTACCGCGACGGCTCCAAGCTCAGCCAGCCGCTCAACTCGCAGCTCATCGCCGACGATGAGGACGAGGACGATGCGGTCGAGAGCCTCTACGACAAGCCGATGGCGGCACGCACCGCCCAGGTCTCGGAAAAGATCGTCGAGAAGCTGGTCGAGCGCATCATCGTGATGCGCGAGCGCGAGAAGATGCCGGATCGCCGCAAGGGCTACACCCAGAAGGCGGTCGTCGGCGGCCACAAGGTCTATTTGCGCACCGGCGAGTATGACGACGGCCGCATCGGCGAGATCTTCATCGACATGCACAAGGAAGGCGCGGCCCTGCGCTCCTTCATCAACAACTTCGCCATCGCGGTGTCGCTGGGCCTCCAGTACGGCGTGCCGCTCGACGAATATGTCGACGCCTTCACCTTCACCCGCTTCGAGCCGGCGGGCCCCGTGCAGGGCAACGACAGCATCAAATACGCGACCTCGATCCTCGACTACGTCTTCCGCGAACTGGCGGTGAGCTATCTCAGTCGTTTCGACCTCGCCCATGTCGATCCCAGCGAGACCGGGTTCGACGTGCTCGGCAAGGGCGTCGAGGAAGGCAAGGAGCCGGACGATCACGGCCAGCGCGCCTCCAAGCTGGTGTCGCGCGGCCTCACCCGCTCCCGCACCGACAACCTCGTGGTGATGCGCGGCGGCTCGACCGCAGTCGCGCAAGGCAACGACAGCGCCCCGGCCGGCGGTAGCAAGGTGACCTCGCTCGCCTCGCACGGCGCAGGCCGTGCCGGCGACGTCCTGGAAGGCGCGGTCGCGCTGAAGCAGGAAGTGGCCCACGATCTCTCGCCCACCGAGAAGCTGGAGGCCCTGCAGTGGAGCAAGGCCGGCAGCGCGCAAGTCGCAGTGCCCAGCAAGGCCGAGCGCCGCGCGGAAGCCAAGGCCAAGGGCTATGAGGGCGAGATGTGCAGCGAGTGCGGCAACTTCACGCTGGTGCGGAATGGCACGTGTATGAAGTGCGATACTTGCGGCAGCACGACGGGGTGTAGCTGATACCCATGGCGCAAGCCGCCCGGAGGCATTGATGCCAGTTGCATTACGCCAGGGCGGCTTGCGTTACTACTTCTTCTCAAACGAGGGGCAGCCACCCGAGCTGCCCATATTCATGTCAAAGGCGGCGGCCGGGACGCCAAGATTTGGCTTGAGCCTGGCATATCAATAGCCGACAGTTATGGCTTCAATCCGCGGGAACTTTCGAATATCCTGCGCGTCGTGGCGCGAGCTTCTTCTGAAGGGCTGGCATGACCATTTCGGCAACTAGCGCTCGCTTTGACGAACACACGATGTGGGTCGAACTGTCCGATGGAAGGACACTCGGGATCCCGCTTGCGTGGTTTCCGCGCCTGCTCCATGCAACGCCAGACGAACGCAACCAGGTCGAGCTCAGCCGCGTCGGCCTGCACTGGGAAGCGCTCGACGAAGATATCTCCGTTGCCGGCCTTCTCGCGGGACGCGGCGATGTAACGCGATCCACGGAACACGCCGCCTAACTGGCCGATCCGCCCGCGGATGTCTCGCGCTGAAGCTGTGGGCAAAGCCCGAGGTCTACGAGAGCGACATGTGCTCGGTATTGCGGCGACAGAGCGTAGGATGGGTGGAGCGAAGCGATACCCATCGCCGCCAAATCCACAGAAGGCATGGGTTTCGCACGGGCTCAACCCATCCTACGAGTCATCAACACCCCGCTGCCGAAATTACCTTTGCGGTCGAGCCCTTCCCTCCTAAACTCCGACCACCCCCGGCATCGGTTCCGGCGCGCCCGGTAGAAGCGGAGTCAAGTTATGCCCAAACCGGAAAGCTTCCCGATCGAGAAGATCTTCGTTCCCACGAAGCAGAAGAAAGCCATCAAGCCCGAGATCGTCGGGGAGATCGCTGAAAGTATGCTGGACATCGGACAACAGGAACCCATTTCCGTCCGGCTCGACGGAGACCGCCTCGTTCTGGTCGAGGGACTGCATCGGCTCGAAGCCTGCAAGGCGCTCGGCGAGACAACCATTATCGGTGTCATCGTCCCGGCGGAGGTCGCTCAACACAAGCCGCAGCTTGCCGAACGGCCCGAAGTCGAGGCAGAGCGCCTCAAGATGGCGCGATTGAAACAGTTGCGCCTGGAGAAGGAAGCCGCGGAGGCATCGATCGCTGGCCGGAAGGGCGTCAACGGAACGGAAGCGCCGCGCACCCGTCCGACGAAAGGCGTTCGCGACAATGCGAAGGCATCACCGGGCCGGACTGCGAAATCGACACCGAAAACATTGTCGGACTGGATCACGCAGCAAAAGGGCCACGGCGGTCGCTATTGATTGTTGGCTCCAGCTCGTAGGATGGGTGGAGCGAAGCGATACCCATCACCGCTCGATCGGCGAGAGATGAAGGGTTTCGTAAGGGCTCAACCCATCCTACGACCTAGAGCTCAACCCAGCCTACGCGCTATCTACGCCCGCCTCACCGTATCTCGCTCATCGACACCTTGGCGGCGATCCCGCTCAACTCGGGCTGTTGCGGTGCGAACTCCTCGTTGGACGATGAGCCTAGCGAGACGTCGACCATCCTGCGCTTGACCTGTTCGCATGTCTTGCGGACGTCTTCGGTGAACAGCGCGCATTCTTCGATGCGCTTGAAGATCTTCCGACCCTCTTCACGATACTCCGCCGCCGTTTCTCGCATGAAGGCGATCGCATCATGGACCTGGGCAGTCAGCGCCTCGCATTTTTGCGCGGCGTCGATCAACTCGGTGCCCATGGCCTCGATCTCTTTTGCAGCGGACTCATAGTCCCGAACGACCGCCTCTGCACTGAGCGCGCCGACGCGCGTCACGCCCGCGGTGTGCTCGACGTAATCAGGCAGAGCAATGGAAGCAAGAGAGCTTCCCGAGCGTATCGATGCAATGTCCTCCTCGAGCTGGACCAAGTTTACTCCGTCCCGCCTGCGCAATTGTTCGACATTTGCCATTATTGATCTCCCATACGCACCCCGAACCCTTAACAGCATCGGGTTTATTACGGGGATAAGCTCCGTTCTACTCTGATGTATCCTTGACAGCCGCAGTTTTGCCGCTTTTTCCCGATTGCCCAATTGCACGCATGGATAGATTTGTCGGCGTTCAACCTCTCCTGGTCGCGGCCGGCGAAGATGGCACGTGCGCCTCGCTAGAAGTCGACCTGTCGAGCAACAGACGCGCCAATACGCACGGTGAAGCGAGCACAGCTCGGATCGCGTGTGTGCGGGCCCGGAACTCGGATCACCTCTCCCCACTCGGAGAGAGGTGCTCCGCGCACAGCCGACCGACGGTGCTCTGGCCGCTGCGCAAAGACCGGCTAGTAGCAAGGCGGGTAAGGTTCGTAGCCGCAGCGGCGATAGCCGCCGTAGGCTCCGTAAGCCCCGTAAGCTGCCGCACCAACCGCAGCAGCTCCGACGCCCACGGCAACTCCGCGGCGCACGGCTGCACCACGATAGACGCCACCGCGATAGACACCGCCGTGATGAACACCAACCCGACCAACCCCGACGCCTCTTCGATAGGCGAAGGCGTCAGTCGAAACAGTCACGATGCAGGCGATGCCAATGATTGCGGATGCGGTAAGTGAAACGATGGTTCGGCGCGACATGTCCACTCTCCTTCCTGGATTGGGACGGTGCGTCAGCGCAATTCGCTAATGAGCGGGTTTGTTGATTTAGAACAATGCGGGCCCTTGCGATCTGGCGGCCGGGTTCATAACGAGACAGCGAAAGTGTCACGCTTTACCTACATAGGGCATCAGCGGGAGCCACACCGCTTTCGGTCATGTACCTGACGCTCGCGACGCATGCCGGTTCGGCAATGCCACGCCCCACCCCCGTGCCCGCGATAATTTCTCGTTCGCACGCGCGTTGGGGGGACAGCGGCGCAACCTCTCCTTCCGGCGATAGGACTGCCGCACTCCGAGGCTGGGCGGCCCCGCCCCTACTTCGTATTGGCCTCGACCGCCTCCAGCAGCGGCATCTCGCGATGCGACTCGCAGAAGCGCGAGAGCTTGTTGCCGTTCTTGTTCAGCGCTTGCGTGTCCACGACGGGATTGTTGCGGCGACCGGCGTAGAACCCGGCGAGCCAGACGTTCACGGTCTGCATGTGGGTAATGCGCTGGGTGATGTACTGGTCGCAGCTGATTTTGGAAACGTCGACCAGCACCTGGGCCTTGGCAGGGACGGCCAACAGCAGGGCCGCGAAGGCACCAAGGATGATCGCTCTTGTCTGAACCATGTTTTCCTTCCGATGAATGTCTGCACGGTGGGGACGGTCGGGCGCCGCATGCTTGATCCAGATCAAGGGCGCCCGTTGCATACCCCCACGACCGCCCCACCCCGAGGCCTCGCCATAATTTCTCCTTCGGACGCGCGTTGTGTTGGATGACGGCGAGACCTATCGTTCCGACGATCAGACTGCCGCACTCCCATTGACGCCCGACTGGATCGAGAGCGCATCGGTGCCCGAGACGAACGACCCCAAACCTGACGACCACAAGCCAGACGCGCCCAAGCCTGACGCCCCCAAGCCGGAGGCAGAGCGCGCCGACGGCGGGCTGGCGCGGGCCTACGACCGGATCAAGAGCGCAGAGCAAGACCTGGCGCGGCTGGACCGGCTGGTTTCCGGAATGGAACGCGGCAACGAAGGCCCGCGGGTCTCGCGAGCAAGCGCCGGTGCGGAGACCGTCCAGACTCCCAAGGACAAGATTCCCGAAGACAAGACACCCAAGGCCGCGGCGCCGGCGCCGGATAGCAGGGTTCGTAATCAAGGCCTCATGGGAGACCGGCCCATGCTGCGCGCTCTGGTCGGCCTCGTGCTGGCGATCGGCATTCTCGGTGCCGCCTTCGCTTCGCAATATCGCGATGAGGCCAGGTCTATGACCAAGTCGATCATGGCGCGATGGGCTCCGCCGGCCGCGACTGAGCCTCCGCATGCGTCCGCGGTTGAAAGTCCGGCGCAACGGCCGGCCGTGCAGCTGGCTGCCGCGGATGAGCCCGGCACGGTGCCCGCGCCGCCCGCCGGCAAGGACACGGAGAGCAATGCGGGGTTCGACGCTTCAAGACCCGACGCTTCAAGAACTACCGCCCCGGCTCCCGACCCCTCGTCGTCCGATCTCGCGCAATCGCTCAAGACCATCACCAGCGAGCTTGCGAGCATGAACGGAAAGCTCGAGCAACTGAAAAGCCGCAACGAGCAGACGCTGCGCGAGCAGGCCGACACCATTCAGCAGCTCAAGGCGGCGCAGGAGAAGGATGCGGCGGCCAATGCGCGCCTCGCCGCACAGGTCCAGGCGCTGCAAAAGGAGCTGACGACGTCATCCGCATCGGCATCCGCGAAACCCGCCGCGCGGAGCGTGATCACCAACGAGACCGCTGCGCCCGCACGGCCGCACGTGCAAGCGGCCGCACCTCGGCGACCCCGGCCGTCGCGAGGGCCCTGGATGCCCCCGCCCTATATGGTCGATCCCTACTATCGGGATCCGGATTGGTGAGCCCGCGGGGCGGATGAGCTGACGTTACGGAGCCGCCAATCGAAGGCGGCCCCGGATGTTGCGTTGGTGCGGCTAGCGCCAACCGCGATGACGGCCCCTGCTCCAGCCGTAGTGATGACCGCGGCCGCCACGTCCCATGTGACCGTGTCCATGGCCACCGCGCGCGAGAATCACCGGACTGTCGGAGCCAGAGACCAACGTCTCAGCCGCAACGCGGGGCATGGCAGAAGCGGAAAATGTCGACATTGCCGCGATTGCGCACGCGGCAACGCCGATCAACAAATGACGTATCATGTTGGGGATTCTCCAGGAGCCGCGTGATAGCGGCAGAGATGAATGCTTCCGCCGCCCCAGAGTTCCATCGAAACATCAGGGAACGGCAATGAACGCGAGCCCTTCTGCGCCGGCACGCACGCTCGCGGACCGGCATCAATCACGCGGCGAGATCTGAAGCTCCATCAACGCCATGCGCTCCAGGACAGCGGGGTCTCGCTCGCCCTCCTTCGCTGTGCGAAGGATTGTTTCCGCGATCGACCGGACATGCGCGGAGCTGACCGGGGCCGGCAGTGACGCCACCGCCGTGTCCAGCGCAGTTTTCATGATGCCGATGGTTTCAGGCGTAAAAGATGCATTCGAAAAGTCTAACATGCTGGATCCGATCCGGAGGTCATCACGAGCGTCTTTGCCGCGGGCGTCTCACCGGCGCCTGATGCGGCTGCGGAGCAAGGGTCACCAACGCCGGCCCCAGCTGCCGCGCCAGCTGCTTCCCCATCCACCACCACCGCGCACCAGCCGGACGACGAGGAGCAGCAGGACCGCGCCTACGGTCGCGTTGACGATCGCGCGGATCATGCCGCTGCCGAAATGCACGCCGAGCTGAGGCAACAACCAGCTGCCGACAAACGCGCCCAGGATTCCGATGATGATATCGCCGATGATCCCAAAGCCGGTCCCGCGGACGATCTGGCCCGCCAGCCAGCCGGCGACGAGACCGACAAACAAGATCACCAAAAGGCTTTCGCCGGACATTCTCATTTTGTGACCTCGATCACTTGGTTCGAATGGCTGCTGATCTGCGCAATCCGGTCGACCAGGGCCGTCAGATGTCGCGGTAATGGGTCGTGCTCACCCCGAAGCCTGATCCGAAGGCGGTCTGCTATTTCATGAGAGATCGCCAGGCTGGAGCCGCGGTCGATCTGAATGGCATTGCGAACATCGGGGTTGTTCATGAAGGTTTCCGGTTGATACGCACGGAGGACGCTTCGCGCCGAGTCGCACTCACAACGCGACTGCGGTCTTTAACTCAGGCGAGGATCGGAGGTTCGATCTCGCAACGCTCGGGGATCACTGACACAACAGCCCCATCGAGCAAGAGTTCCTTCCGATCACAACTTATGTTTGAAATTCATTGGTCGCGTCCAAGCCAACGCGGGATGCAAAGCTCTTGTTATCGCCGACTCATCTATTTTGCAGCTTGTTCGGATGTCGAGGCATCAATCGTCGTTAAACCAGAAATAGAATCGGAACTGCAGCCCGTCGAGACCGTTCGTTCCCATGGCTGACGTTCGTCGGCATCATATTCAAATGAATTGAAAGAGATCAGATGAAACATACTTTGCTGGCTTCCGTCGCCGTTGTGGCGTTGTTCGCTGCGACCGGCACTGCAATGGCTCAAGGCGTCAATCAGGGCGGCGCCAAGGGTGCGGAGTCCCCCGCTGCCGTTTCGCCGAAAGCCGAAACCGCGGCACCGATGAATGCGCCCACAGCAAAGGACGCCTCCACCGCGGCACCGCACGGCTCGCCGGCAGCGGCAACGCCGCAGCACGCACAGGGCGCGCCTGACGCAAAGCACTCCGGCGACGTCAAAGCCGATGGCAAGGCGAAGACCACGGAAACAATGGCCCCGGCCACCACTTCGAAGCCGACTGCCGACAGCAAGACGCCCGGCGAGATGAAGGCGAATGGGATGACCAAGGCGCCCGATTCGGCCACCACGTCGAAGGACGTGAAGACCCCGACCGCCGAGAGCAAGCCTTCGGCGCCCGAGGGCAAGACGACCGGCAATGCCGCTACCACGGCGGTCGCGGCGCCTCCCGCCGAAAAGCGTACCCAGATCACTTCGGCCATCAAGCAGGAGAAGGTCGAGGAAGTCACCAACGTGAACTTCAACATCTCGATCGGCACCACCGTCCCGGCAGGCGTTCGTTATCATGCGATCCCGAGCCGCATCGTCGAAATCTATCCGGAGTGGCGCGGATACGAGTTCATTCTGGTGCACGGCAGGTACGTCATTCTTCGTCCGCACACCCACGAGATCGTCTATATCATCGAGGGCTAAGCGAAATCCGACGGATGACGCGCAAACCGAAAGGGCGGCTTATGGCCGCCCTTTTGTCGTTCGGCCCCACGCGATCATGATGGGTTTCGCAAGGGCTCAATCCGCCCGAACGGCTGCATATCCATTCACCCCTCTCCCAAGCCGAGAATGAAGGTTTCAAGATCGGGCGCGAGTTCGTTTGTGTTCGGGAAATCGGCGAACATGTCGCCACCGTCCACCGGTTCATGCTCGTGATCCCAGTAGAAGACCTGGCCATAACTGTCCTCCTCCAGACTCAGCAGGAACAGGTCGCCGCCGGGATCGGGAGCGAAGGGGCAGCTCAGTCGGGGGATTCGATTCATGCTCCGATACACATCGTAATTGTCGATGACGCCGTAGCTGTCGGTCGGATGCGTCGTGAACAGCACGTCCAAAACGGTGCGGTCGTTGCGCCAAGGCAGTTCGACGCCGCAGCGGTCGAAGCCGCCGCCGTCCGATTGCGCCAGCAACTCCTTGTAGGGCGCGGGCAACGGCGCACCGATGTGTTGCTCCAGCGCGCGGATGGCGGTGGGGGGCGCCGGTGGCCGTCGGTCGTCCATGAGATCCAGATAGTTCATCGGCCTAAACTTTGTGTCCCGTGGGTCATCAAAGCGCCCGCGCCAGTGAGCCAACCGCCTCACCACGCCGCCGATTTGGTGTGGCCGAATCCCTTGGCGTGGTGGAGTACTGAGCCCGTAGGCTTCAGACCATCGCTTCGGTATCTGCCACTGGACGCTTTCCGCCGTCCGGATCTCCCGAGCGAAGCGTCCGGCTTCCGGCAGAGAAAATGTCCTGCACCAATCCGAGCTTGCCGAGTCCCAAAATGATCAGGCCGTTGATGTCGATCTCGTACCAGGCGTGCGAAATGTAGGCGTCGCGCGGAAACCGGTGATGGTTGTTGTGCAGGCCTTCACCGAAAGTGAGGATCGTGGTCACGAACTCGTTGGTGGTGCCGTCGTCGAGATCGAAGCGGCGGTAGCCGTAGCGGCCGTCGCTGTGGCAGACCGAGTTGACCAGTGATGTCGCCATGGTCATGAGGTAGCTGCGGAACAGGCCGGAGAACAGGATGCAGCCGGTCATCGTGTGCACGCCGCCAAACGCGTAGCCGATCGCGCCCGGAATAATCACTGCCGAGAGCGCGTACCAGTACCAGCGCGTCCTGGTGAAGAACATGGCGATCGGATCGGCCAGGATATCCTTGGCGTAGTATTCGGCATCCGTGGTGGCCTGGTCCCACACCCAGCCGCCTTGCGCATGCATCATCCCCTTGGCGAAGGTGACATAGGGGTTGCCGTCGCCGTCATAGTAAGGGCTGTGGACGTCGCCGGGCTTGTCGGAGTGAAGATGATGCCGGCGATGATTGCTCACCCATTTCAGGATCGAGCCCTGCACCGCCATGGTGGCGATGGCCGCGAACAGCGTCCGCATCACCGGACCGCAGCGGAAGCTGCGGTGCACGAAGTAGCGGTGCATGAAGCCGATGCCGACCGTGGACAGCGCGAACGTGCCGGCGAAGACCGAAACCTCCACCCAGCCGATGCCTTGCCAGAAGGCCCAGACCAGCGCCGCGATCGACCCACCGATCATGATGACGAAGGAGATGTAGGAATCGCGAAACTTGGCGTCGACCACGGGACCTTCGACCAGTACGCCCGGCGGCATTTTCCGCTCCGCAGCTTCCGCTGGCACCACGCTTTCGATTACGGTCATTCCAGCCGATCCATTCCCACAAAATTAACCCTGCTGCGGCGCACAGTACAACCTCGGGTTATTTCCATCAAGGATTCGAGCTGCCGTGGGAGTACGGAGCGGCGACTTGAAAACAGGCGACCAGAGGAAAAAGAAGCCGGATTTCAAGGCCTGGTGACAGCGTTAACCAGGTACAAAGCCTCCGCAATGCACTCCCAGAAGACCGATGCCAGGACAAAGCAAGCGCCCCCTCCCTCGCCTTCGCAAGCTCCGGCGTAGCGCGCGATCGATGCGAAAGACCTTCGCCCGCGCACCGCGGATGGTTCGGATCGCGGGCGGCGCGGCGATGCTGCTTGCGGTCCTCGTCCTCGTGAACATCGCCTATCAAACGGTGCGCAAGCCGACCGAGCTGTTCGTCCTAGTCGGCCATGCGCTCGACAAGGAGCCATCGGACACGTGGCGGCAATACGGGCCGCTGTTCCGCAAGCATTCCACCGCGACGATCACGCCGGAATTGCTGGCCGCGCTGGCGCAGGTCGAGACATCGGGCAATCCGCTCGCGCGCACCTACTGGCGCTGGCGATGGAGCTTCAATCCGCTCGCGATCTATCGGCCCGCATCGAGCGCCGTCGGCCTCTTCCAGATGCTGGACGCAGCCTTTGCTGACGCCGCGCGGTTCTGCGTTCGTGGCAACGCGGTCACGGAGGCCGGCTGCGGCTCGACCTTCCTCTATAGCCGCGCGATTCCGAGCCACGCCATCGAGCTGGCATCGGTGTATCTCGACCGCAATCTCGCCGATGTTCTCGCCCGCGCGGGCGATGTGAAGGCGAGTGCACGCGAGAGGCAGGATCTCGCCGCCTTCATCCATCTCTGCGGCGCAGGCCCCGCAACGGCCTTCGCACGCCGCAAGTTTCAAATGGCCGCCGACGAACGCTGCGGCGATCACCTCGTCGCGAGCTATGTCGCCAGGGTCAACGCGATGAAGCGGCAGTTTGTGCGGCTCGCCGCGGAGGACGGCGACTAGCAAAGGAGCGTAGCCCGGATGAGCGAAGCGACATCCGGGAATGCTGCGGCAACGTCCCGGATATCGCTTCGCTCATCCGGGCTACAGGAGCCAATCAATTCCGCGTCCGTCGGTGGCCTTCACCACCAGTACGGCCAGCGCCATCCCTCGTAGCGGACATATGACGATACCAAGGGCGGGCCGTAGGGATCGACCCGGTCGTCTTCCGGGCGATAACGATAGCGTGGAACGATATTGTAATCCCACGGCGTCGGCCGGAGCACGGGGACATCCACCCTCAGCCGTTGTTCATCCACCACTCGCGCCTTCCGCGCCCGGGCTTCGGCATCCGATATCCCGAGATTGCACAGCACCAGGGCGGTTCCGAGCGCACACGCGACAGTCATGATCTTCATGCGTTGGTCTCCTTCCCCCAAGAGTGCAAAAGGACGTCAAGCAAGGCAAGCGAATTTGCGATCAAGCTTTGCCGGAATGACCGATGCCGGCCGCCCCGCCGTCATTGCGAGCGGAGCGGAGCAATCCAGACTGTCGACCGCGGCCCCTACTCCCGCGCGCGCCGCACCGCCTCCGTCAGCTTCATCCTCTGCTTGTCCCACCGGCTCTGCTCCGTCTCGGCACGCTCCTCGAGCGCCGCGCGCTCAGCTTCGATCGCCTCCGCCCGCGATTCGTGCTGCCGCCTCGCGTCGTCCAGCGCCGCCTGCGCGTTCGCGACTGCCTTGTCGCGGCGCGCGCGCTCCTTGGCGCGAGCGGCCTCCTCCTTGCGGCGCTCGGCTTCCCGCCGCCGCTCTTCCTTCTCGAACGCCGCGGCGGCCTTGCGCGCCTGTTGATCGTCGACCTTGCGGGATGGTTGCTTTGCAGCCTTCGCCGGAAGCTTTCTCGGCTTGGACTTCGCTTTGGGCTTGGCTTTGCGGTTCGGCCTCGCCTCGTCGTCAGCGAGATCGGTTGGCAACTCGGAATGCTCGGTGAACGGGCCGTCCGATCCGACCGGGCGCCGGAGCACCACGCCCGGCTTCTCCATCGTTGCCGCGACGATGTCGGGGTCGTCGGTCTCCTTCGCGGCGCCCTGATGGAACAGATTGGACCTGGCGCCCCAGGCGTCCAGTGCTGCCTTCATCGAGGGCGCGGCGATCGCCTGGTCGTAGAAACCGAGCGAGGTCTGGTAGGTCTTGAGTTTTCTTTTTGGTTTTTCTTTTTTCGGCATGTCGCTCCGCAGCTGGCAAGCCACCAGCTTCCAGCGGCGCCATCATGCCATACTGCCCCTGTTTTGCCCGACGAGTCAAATTCGATTCGGTATCGCCGAAGTCGATACGGGCGCGGAGGCCCAATACCAACGTTTTCGGATTTCCAACACACTGAAATCCCTTGAGATTTCTACTGTGCATGGGGTTGTTTTCGACGTTTTTGTTTTGACGGCTCGCCACCTACGCTGCGTCGACATCCTCAGGCGCCGCCCCCGCGACGAGCCCGTCGAGGCCGACCATCAGGAGATCGGCGATGTGCATGAGCTGGTAGAGCGGAATGTCCGCCTCACCCTGCTCGGCGAGCGACACGAAGACCGGCGTGGCGCCGATCAGCTCTGCGAGCTGCGTTTGCGTGTAGCCGCGCCTCTCGCGCGCGCTTCTCACGCGCGCACCGATCCCGAGCCGGTGCCGGGACTGCTCGTCCGCGGTCATCATCACGGCCTGCTCGTCGGCGCTGGCATAGCCGTCCGCGAACGCGCTGCCGATCAGCCTCCCCTTGCGCCAGGCGACCCGGCAGTCCTTGCGCAGTCCGCTGCTGAAGACCAGCGTGAACTGCTCGGCGACTCAGAGCGAGGCGTTGAGGCCGAGGCGCGCGCCGGTGCCGGAGACATCGCGGATCGTGCAGGGCGCGCTGATGACCTTGCCGGTGCCGTTGTCGAACTCGACAATGCCGGTCCGCAAAATGTGATGTCTGACGGCGGCGCGATGCTCGCTCATGACGGGACGCTCCTTGCGCGGCGACGTCGCAGCCGCAAATTCCGGACCTCGATACCGCAGAGTTTTTCCTGAACTCCTAAATTTCCAAGGGTTCGACCAGGACTGAAAGCCATGGTAAAGGATTTGCTCCCAATCCACCTTTATCCGGCGGACAGCGTGCGGCGCGCCCGTGACGGGCGACGAGGCGAATAATGACCGACGCGATGAAATGCCCGACCTGCAACTCCGAGCACGCCTATCAGGATCGCGGCCTCTGGGTCTGCCCGGAATGCGGCCATGAATGGAGCGGCACGGCAGAGGCCGTCGCGGACGCCGCGCAAGAGGCCGGCGTGCGCGATGCCAACAGCAATGCGCTCGCCGACGGCGACAGCGTCATCGTGATGAAGGATCTCAAGGTCAAGGGCTCCTCCTCCGTGGTCAAGGGTGGCACCAAGGTCCGCAACATCCGCCTGCAGGACGCCACCGACGGCCACAACATCGCCTGCAAGATCGACGGCATCGGCGCGATGAACCTGAAATCGGAGTTCGTGAGGAAGGCGTAGCCGAGGCCCCGGACTCGCCAGGGCAAATCCGCCAGCGAGCGCGCCGAACGGCTGGGGCGGGAGCTGACCTGCCGCGGCGTCAAGTTTACCACCATCGAATGGTAAGCGCCGTCTGGAGGCTGCGATCTATCGCTGTCTCTGCGCCAGATAGAATCCGCACAGCACCGTCACCAATCCCGCCGTCTGCAATAGTGTCGGCGGCTCGCCGAGCAGGAGCCAACCGGTGAGCACCGTCAGCGCGGGCACGCAGGCGGGGACAACGGCGGCGCGGGCGACGCCGAGGCGTTGGACCGAGACGGCGAACAGATAAAGCGCAGCCGGGCCTGCAAGCACGCCCTGTGCCAGCGCCTGGATGGCGTTCTCACCGACACCGATCGCCGCGATCCGCGCGAGTCCGCCGGTCATGAGGTAGATCGGCAGCAACAGCAGCGACAGCACGTTGATGACGAGCGCAGCCGACACGGCGGAGACCCGCCAGTGGCGCACCAGCGCGCCGAAACCCGCGAACATCAACCCGGTCAGCACGAAGGTCAGATCGCCGAGCACGCCGTCAACGCCGATATGACCGATAGATTCCGCGCCGATCACGCCGAGCCCGCCGACGATGACGACAGCGCCGGCGATGCGCGACCAGGAGACATGCTCTTTCAGGAACAAGGCCGCGAGCAGCAGGCCGCCAAGCGTCGCGCAGGAGGGCTGGATCACGCTGCCATGGCCGAGCGGCACGAACAGAAAGCCAGTGTAGGAGATCAGCGACATCACCGGGCCGCCGAGCACCATCAGCGCAAGGCCCCTGCCCCAGCCGATGCCGCAGAGATCGGAGATTCCGCCGCGTATCACCAGCGGCAGGAACGCGATGCCGGACCAGACATAGCGATGCACGAGCAGATCGACCGGCGTGAAGCCGAGCTTGAGGCCGTGCCGCGTGCCGGCAAAGCCGAGCGCCCAGAACAGCGCCGCCGCAAGCCCGCAGAGCACGCCGACAAGCGCCGGCGCCTGATCGTTCTTCCGAATGAGAGCGTCGGCGCCGCTCGTCCGCTGATCCATGGGACAAAGCGGTACGCCGACAGAGGCCGTCGCTCAACCCATGTGCCTGCAAGGCTGGCACGCAAGCGAGAGACGCCAGCGCGCCTTCGCTCAAAAAAATCCCGTGCTGAGATCGAGCCCATACGTCAGGCTGAGCACGAACACGAACAGCGCGGCGGCTGCGAACAAGGCGAGATGCTTGAGAATGAACGCGCGGGGCGAGACGCTTGCAACAACGGCTTTCTGTGCAACGGGCATGACTACTCCATTATGAAAATGATTCTTGGCTGCTCAATATGCGGCGCCCGCATCAAGCGCCGCGATTCAGAAAGCAACGATCAAAGAGATCACACTCGCTTTGAACGGCCGTACACAACCGGCACGTGATCATGACTCGCTGCGCCAAAAAAAGACCGCGCTCCCGAAAGGGAACGCGGTCCGGGCAGACTCGGAGAAAGCGAGCCTGCATCACATTGGCTTGACGTTGGCTTGTGGCGTCCCCAGATCAGCGGGCGCTGCCCGTCGTGACGTCAGCCGTCTTCACCTGGCGCGGCGACAGAACGCGGGCCTGGTGGACCGAAGCGACAGTAGTGGGCGCCGAGGCCTGCTGCTCGACATGCGCGGCACCGAGCACGCGCACCTGCATCGGGGAGACCGGAAAGCCGTTCGCCTCATAAGTCGGCAGTTCGGCGGCGAAAGCCGCGGTGCTGCCCGCGATCGTCAGGATGGCGGCGGCGATCGACAGAGTCTTCTTGTTCATGGGTGATGCTCCTTCAGTGGAAGATTCGGAGCACATTTAAGCGCATTTTGCTGCATTGCGACATGCGCTGCTGCAACGCAACAACGCGCCGGGTGCATGGCAATATGTTTAATGCGCGCAATGTCTTGGCAAAATCACCGCCCCGGCGCGAAATGACACTCTAATGAGCGGCGGTCAGCCGCCGAGCACGTGGCCCCAGCCGTCGAAAACGTAGGCCTTCCAGATCACGGTTCCGTCCTGGCCCGGCTGGCTGGAACGCCTGAAATCGTCGGCCTGCTCAGCGGTCCAGGTGATGATCGTATCGGAGAGCTGGTCGTGCAGGATGGCGGGCTCGGTGGGATCGAAGGCGTCCATCGGACGAAGCGAGGAATGCGTCATGCGCGCCTAACGCACTGGCCGTGACAAGGTTGCCCAACGTGCCTGCGAAACACCGTCACGGCGTCCGTGCCAATATTCGCCTTTATCGAATTTCGTACAACGCTGGCGAGCAAGCGCGCGTGGAACCGTGATGGAACCCGCGTTGCCGCCGCGCAACACCTGCTCGAAAAGCCCGCTTTCGCCGAACTGCGCCCTTGCGTCGCCACACCGTCCTCCGAACAATCGACGCGCGGCGTGCCTTTTCGTGCAAGACTGTTTGGCCAAGACTGTCTGGTCAGACTGTTCGGAGAAGACGAGGTTCAACAGAACCGTTTGGAGGCAGGGATCATGAATGATCGGCGGTCTCTTCTGGTGGCGGTCTCCTGCCCCTCGGCGGTTCTCGCCGGCTGGCTGGCGCTCTCTCTGTCCGCCTATGCCCCGGCCCTCATCGAGAACAGCGGCGCCAATGCTTCCGCCGTCTCGCGCGCGAAGGATCTCAGCCGACTTGACCTCGCCGACATCCCGCACGCTGCGGCCATCGAGGACGGCGTCGCCCTGACCTCCGATATCGCGGCCGCTGTCGCTGCGACACCAGAATTGGTCAATGCTGAAGCGGCAGCGCCCGAGGCGCCAGCTCCGGCTATCAGGCTCGCCTCGGCGGACCCAGTGCTGATCTTGCCGACCGAAGCGCCGCTCGCGCCGCAGATTTCGCCTGACCCGACACCAGTCGCCAGTGAGGTTGCTCCGGCTCCGGCGTCGGAGCCCGTGATAAAGCTCGCATCCGCCGATCCCACTGAGATCGTGACGACGGAGGCGCTGTCGCCCGCGACAATCGCGACCGGCCCCGCGCCCGTGGCGAGCAAGGCCTCGCCGTCTGCGGACACGACCGCGGTACTCGACGAATGCTACGTGATGGAAGCCTGCATCGACCGCTATCTCTGGGCGCTCTACCAGCGCACGGCCAAGGAAGACTCGATCAAGGTCACAGATCGCCGGGCCGTCACCGTCAAGCGCAAGGGCAAGATGGTCACAGTGATGCGCAGCTTCACGAAGCTGGTTGACGAGGACTTTGGCTGGAAGGATCCGAAGGCGGCCGACCGCGCCGGCATGTCGATGATGGACTACGTCATCGGCGGCATGGACAAGAGTTTCAAGAAAAAGCTGTTTCGCACACTGCTCGCGGCTGAGGCTGCCGGGCTTTCGCCGGGCATCACCAGCGCGTTCCGCGACGACTATCGCCAGTCGATCGCGAGTGGCCTGAAGGCCGCCTCCGACCGTTCCTATCACGGCGGCAGCACGCGCGGCGGCTACGGGCACGGCATGGCGGCCGACATCGTCAGCACCAAGGGCGACAACCGCGCGCAGCGCTGGGTCTCGACCGAGGTGCTGTGGAAGTGGGTCGACGCCAATGGCAAGGCGCTCGGCATCGGCCGCCCCTATCTCGGCCGCGATCCCCCGCATGTCGGCCCGGTCGATGGTACGGAATACGTCTCGCGCCGAGGCACGTCGGACCGCAAGGAAGCCAACGTCAAGCCGAGAAAAGCGCGGGCCGTGGCAAGCGCAAAGCCGCCGAAGGCGAAGGCACAGGCGACGCGCGAGCAGAAGGTCCCCGCGAAGCCGCAGAAATCAGCGCAATCAGCCACGAAGCGCGCGACCTGAGTTTGACGGCTTATCGTCGCGGCGTCGGCAACGGCACAAGCCGCATCTCCGCGGTGCCTGCTTCCTGCGTGCGCACCAGCACCGCATAGATGGTTTCGACTGCGAGCCGCACCGCCGCCTCGGTCGCTGTGCCCTTGGCCAGATGCGCCGCGATCAGGCCGGTGAGAAGATCGCCGGTGCCTGAGGGGCGGATCGGAAGGCGCGGCGTCGCAAAGCGCGCCAACTGACCGCCGGCGCACAGAATCGTTTCCACCTGCCCTTCCGCCGTATCAGTGAGCGTGCAACCGGTGGCGACCACGTCGATGCGCCCAGTCCCGGCCAGCGCCGCGCACGCCGCGCGCAGGCCCTGCGCATCCGCGATGTCGAGGCCTGCGAGCAGCCCGAGCTCGAACTGGTTCGGCGTGGTCAGATTGGCGGCGGGCAGCAGCCGGTGCCGGACCACGTCCAGGATGCCGTCGGCGACATAAACCCGGCCGTCATCGCCGATCACGGGGTCGCAGAGATAGACCAGCTTCGAATTGCGGGTCAGCGCCCGCTCGACGAAATCGGCAATGACAGCGGCATTGCTGGGCGAACCGAGATAGCCGGTAACGAGGACCGCAGCCTCGTCGACGAGATCGCGCTCTTCGACGCCTCTCAGCAGATCTGAAACGAGCTCTGTCTCCAGCACCCGCCCGCGCAAGGTCGGATAGCGCGGATGGTTCGACAGCAGCGTTGTCGGCACGGCCGCGACATTCACCCCTTCCGCCTGCATCGCATAGGCGGCGGCGCTGTTGCCGACATGGCCGTGGACCACCTGGCTTTGAATGGAGATGACGAGCATGAGGGAGGTCCGTAGGAGTAATTGTCTAGCGAGAGAAGGGTCGCCCGGATCACGAAAACTCATATCCAAGTCCCGGCCGCAGCGCTTGCATCTTCCGCGCCAGCCGCCGATGCCCGCTCTCCTCCGACCGCGCAAGCCGGCCGGCGACCGCGACGTGGTCCACATCGCTCTTGTGCTGATTGAGCTTGGCCTGCCCCTCGACGGTATCCACCACGAGATCGACGACGCGGATCGCAGCCAGCATGCTCTCGCGCTTGCCGGGCTCCATCTGTGCGAGGTCCCAAGTTTTTTTTGGCAAGCGCGCTTCCGAGACCGCGAGTAGTGCATCGCCGTGCCTGCGGTTCTCGTCGAGCCCGCGCAGATGCGCTACGCCCGACAGGTGCACGGCCTCGTAAAGCCAGGTCGAGACGTTGTCGCGCGAAGAATACCAGTCATTGGAGATGTAGGCGTCGTCGCCGGCAACGATCAGCAGAAAGCGCCCCGCACCATCCGCGAGCGGGACGAGCGGATTCCTGGCGGTGAAATGGATTTGCACGATCGTGTGCCCGTCGCGCTGCTCCAGCACGAAGGGCACATGCGAGGCGCGTGGACCGCGCTCATCCGCCGCGACGATCGTGCCGAAGCCGCGCTGGCTTGCGAATTCCAGCGCTTGCTGCTCCTCGATGCGGAATTGGGGGCGGAGGACATGCATGGCGGGGCGCTCGTTGACTGGCTGAAGGACAAACCGAGGCTAACTCATGATCCAGTCAAGTCAGAAGGGGTATTGGCCCGCAAACGCGGATGTCAGGAATGATCCCGGAGTCGTGCCAGCTCATCGATATAGGCGCAGAACATGTCGGCCATTGCGTCGGCGTGACGCGCGATCTCCGCCTCGTTGCGCGGTGTCTCCGAGAACTGCTTGCCAACCTCGCTCAGCGTCGTCTTGATCAACTCGCCGGCAAGCGCCCGCGTCGCATCCGGCGCCCTGGGCAGGGCCTCCCGCATGAAGGCCGCGACGATGCCCTTACCGGCGGCCCGCGCGTCGTGTGCTTCGGGCGCATCGCGATAGAGCGGCGCGGCGTCGCTGAGCGCCGTGCGGATCGCAGCCTCCTCGCACTCGGAACGAATGAAGGCGTGGACGAGCGCGCGCAGCCGTACCAGTGGCGGTTTCGCCCGGTCCGCCAGGATGCCGCGCAGGAGCTCGCTCGTGCGCCGCCACTCGTCGCTCTGGAGGCGGAACAGGATCGACGCCTTGTTCGGAAAATATTGATAGAGCGACCCGACGCTCACCCCGGCCCGCTCGGCCACTCGCGCCGTCGTGAAACGCTGCGCCCCCTCCTTGGCCAAGACCTGAACAGCCGCGTCCAGAATGGCCGCCACCAGCTCGTTCGAGCGGGCCTGCTGTGGCTGTTTTCGTGAGGAAACTGAATGGCTTCGGCGATCTGCCATGGCACCCTCGGGCAACGCGAATAGCGAATGCGACGAATTAGTCGTATTTCAATTCTCACGCAAGCACTCGCAGCACGGCGACATCTGGAGACTACACATGACCACCCCGACCATCACATCACTTGCGCCACTGCTCGATCGTCTGTTCGACCAGGACGAAGCGGCGCGCGGCGCGATGCGAGCCGCCTTCGCCGATGTGACCGACGCCGACCGCGCACGGATGATGCGGAGCAAGACCGCTTACCGCGACCTCTACGGGCGGCTGAAGGACGCACCGCTCGCGGTCTCCCGCGAGACCGGTCATCTGCTTTACATGCTCGCACGCAGCTCCCGCGCCAAAGCGATCGTCGAGTTCGGCACCTCGTTCGGCATCTCGACCCTGCACCTTGCCGCGGGCTTACGCGACAATGGCGGCGGCCGCCTCATCACCAGCGAATTCGAACCGTCCAAGGTGGCCCGGGCGCGCGAGAACCTCGCGGCCGGCGGGCTGCTGGACCTCGTCGAAATCCGCGAAGGCGACGCGCTGAAGATGCTTCAAGTCGACCTGCCCGACACGATCGATCTCGTGCTGCTCGACGGCGCCAAGGCGCTCTACCCCGATATCCTGGATCTGGTCGAAGGCCATCTCCGGCCGGGCGCGATCATCGTCGCCGACAACGCCGACGACAGCCCCGACTATCTGGCGCGCATGCGCAGCCCCGGAAGCGGCTACATGTCCACGGCCTTTGCCGAGGACGTCGAACTCTCCGTGCGGATCAACTAACGCCACGTCGAATCGGCGCGACACCAATGAGCCGCCGCGCGAACCATCGCGCGGCGGTTTCGTGCTGCGCTCCGCCGTGTCGCAGGTTCGTCACTGACGCGTGATAGTTGGACCCGGCAATGTCGCTGCCGCCTTCGTCGGCATCGCGCTGATCGTGTCCGGAGTGGTGGTCATCAACCTGTTCTCGGCGGCCACGGTGCATTGATGCCGGCAAGGCCTTCAGCTTCGCGACGCCGTCTCGCAGCCGGCTCACGCTATTGGCTTTGCGACGGCTTGGGAGGATGCGGCCTGGATCGCTTCGCGCCAGGCTTGGCCGCAACTCGCGGCGGCGCCGCATCGACCGATTCCAGATAGGCGGCAAGTGCCTTGGCTGTATCCGAACTGGTTGCGTAATGGTCCTTCAGGAACCAGGACAGCGTCAGGTTGAAGCGCCCTTTGGCAAGGCCGCGGGGGCTGCGATGGCACGTCGTGCAAGCATCGGCGAAGAGCTTTTGCGGCGACTTGCCGGCATCGAGATTTTGCGCGGCGGCAAATGTCGCCGTCAGAACGGCCGCGGCTGCAAGAGTCATCGTTGGAAGAGTCATCAGGGGCGCGATCAGATCGCGCCCCGGTCGAAAGTACGAGATCAATGTCGTCCTGCCCGGTCTTGCGGTCAGGCCGCCAATAGCTGATCGAAGTCGGGCGGCGCGTAGGCCTTGCCGTCCTGGTCGGTGATGACGACCTTCCACCCCTCGCTCGCCCAAACCTTCGCCTTCGCCACGATGAGCAAACGGCTCTCACGGGCAAAACTGCACTTCTCGTTGTCGCGTTCTGCGACCATCTTGTAGGCCAATGCGCATCCCCTTGCGTTGCCCCTGCACCTGCTCTCGTCGTGGCAGCGGGCTTTGGCGGCAATTCGCCGGGAGCGTGGCAATTTGGTGCCATCCGCGGCAGCATTGTGCTTTGTTCCGGCTGAGCGAAGGAGATCGATCGTGCGCCGCTTCATCAATGCGATTCTGCTTGTCGCGGGCTTGTTTGGTGCGGGCCTGCTCGGCGTGCCGCCGACAGCCGCCCAGACCTACGATCCGCGCCATCCCGTCTGCATCGAGATCTACACGATCGACGGCCGCAGCATCGATTGCAGTTTTGCGACGATCGCGCAGTGCGCCGCGACCGCCTCCGGGCAGTCCGCCCAGTGCTACGCCAATCCTATGCCACGCGGAGCAGACAGCTGAGCCCGGTTCCGTCGCCGCCGCGACGAAGCCGATAGCATCAGGTCAGCGCTCCGATCAGTGGACGCGAATGATATGGGGACGGCCAAGATCGATCAGCCCCTGCACCGCCGAGAGGCGGTCGTCGAGAGCTGCGATGGTCAGCAACAAATTGTTGCGGCGTTCGTTGAGAAGGCCCATCTCGGCGCCGGAGAGTTTGGTGCTCGATCGCTCCTTTTGAATCACCTCGAGAGATTGGCGCAATCCGGCAATCAGGCCGGACAGCTGCTTGGCTTCCTTGGTCATCGACCGCTTGGCGACATTGTGGCGGCGCGTCTCCGCCTGGTTCTGTCTCATCGTCGTCATCCTCCCGTGCCCCGCTGCCCCGAGTGGAATGCTTACAGCTTTGAGTAGACATATTACGATCGATGAAATCTGCCCGCGAAGAAGCTTCTTAAATTGTATGGGCAGGGAACCCGTTCCGGCCCAAACAGAAAGCCCGGCGCGAGGGCCGGGCTTTCGTTGGCAACTTTAGTGCTTTTGGTGCCCGCCACCGGGACCGCCGGCCGGGGCACCGCCGCCGTGCGGCGCGGCGTTGATGTGAGGTGCGCCGCCGCCACCGCCGTGAGGCATCGCAGGCGCAGCCGCGCGCGGCGCAGGCATTTGGGCATGAGCGTTCATCGGCGAACCGTGGCCGACGTTCGGCTGAGCCACATGCGGCATCGCGGGCCGGCTTGCGGGAGCGGCTGATACGCGCGGCGCCTCATGTGGCCGCGCCATCGGCTGCGCACGCAGAGCCGCGCGGTGTGCGGCCTGCTCGTGCATGATGCGGGCCTGAGCGTCCCGCGGATTGCGGCTCTGCAGATTGGTCCGCTCATGCGCGATGCGGTCAGCTCGTCCCGCACGGCTCCGGTCCGTCGTCACCGGCGTCTCGTGCCTGGCGATGGCGGCGTCGTGCCGTGAAGTTGCGGCATCACGGCCGGAGACCGCGGCCGCGCCCTTGACACTTTCCTTGGCATTCGCGCCGTTGCGCCCGAGTGCGACCGCCGCATCGCGCGTTGCCGCGCGGCCGATGCGAGCCGCGCGTGGATCGATCGTCATCCGCGTCGCGTCGCGCTGATGCGAAGTCCAGTAGCTATTCCAGTGAGCATGCCGCCGATACCAGGGCCGCCCCTGATAATAGCTCGACCAGTACGAGGTCAGCACGAAGGGGACGATCGGCACGTCGACCTCGTCGACATAGTCAGGGAGATAGACGTAGTGATTGCGATAGAGATATTCGAGATATTGCGACGACACCCAGCCACGGTCATCCGAGAAGCTCACGTCGCACCAGGCGTTGCCGCGCAGGCAACCATGGATGTCGACGCGGGCGCCCTCGGGGATGCGATCGACCAGGGGAAAGCCCGAACCCGGCCCGGCGCGCAGGCCGGTCGAGACGGTGACCATGCCCGGTGCGGCCAGCGCGGCGGTCGGGGCGATCAGCAATGCGGCTAACAACACGCTTCGGAATTTCATGGCGGAGTCCTCCTCTTTCGAGTCGGAACGCGCCAGCGGAACGGGCGTTCCGGGTACGAAGGTCTCATTCGTCGAAAGATCGAGACGGATGCCGCGCGCGGTTCAATATTCATTCGCCGTTCATCGACACCGCGCGCAGAGAGAGCCTACGTGTGCGCCGCCGGCCCGTCAGTTCACTTGCAGCATGAAGCCGTCGAAGTACGCAGCAAGCGCAGCAAAATCATCGAGCGGCAGCACGGTCGCGACATACTGATCCGGCCGCACCACGACCATGCAGCCCGCCTTGCGGTCAATGCCGCGCATGGTGAAAACGTCCTGACCATTCTTGAGGTCCGGACAGAACATCTTCTCGTAGTCGATCAGGCCGTAGCGGCCCTTGCGCGGCAGCAGCAGCGCAGGCATCGCCTCGAGAGCGAGCTCGCGATGATCCTGCTGGAAGACCGCCCGCAGGTCGATCACGCTATCGATGTCGGCGACCGCGGGGGTGTAACGCCGGACCGGCGACTCCCGCGCATCGGAGAGAAAATTGCACAAGGCGCGAACGGCCGATCCGGTTGCTGCGGGATCCTCGGCGCCGGAGAAAGCGTAGATGCGGAAGCGGCCATCCGCCTGCGCAGCGTGACCGAGATGCACCGGCTTGGCATCCGCAAGCCGGATCACCGGTGCGGAATGAAATCGCGTGCCGATGACGAGGCCTTGCGCGAGATGCTGGTGGGACGTCGCTCCCGTCAGAACCGACGGGCGGTAATGCGTCGCCGTGCCCGCGGTGTAGCGACCGTGCCTCACGAAATAGTCCTGCGTCCTGGCGGCGTCGGCGCCGCCGGCCTTGGCGGCGGACGCAAGAATCCCCGCCCATTCCCGGTCGAAATCGATCAGCTCTTTGGCAACCGCCTGGCGCTCGGCCGAATAGGAATGCAGCAGGCTCGGCGCAGACTGCTTCCGCAAAACGGCAGCGAGCTTCCAGCCGAGATTGAAAGCGTCCTGCATCGAGACGTTCATGCCCTGCCCCGCCTTCGGGCTGTGGGTGTGGCAGGCATCGCCGGCGATGAATATCCGCGGCAGACGCGTAGCCATCTCGGTCTCCGGCACGTCGTCGAACTTGTCGGTCAGGCGCTGGCCGATCTCGTAGACCGACCACCACGCGATCTCCTTCACATCGAGCGTATGCGGCTTCAGGATCCGCTGCGCTTTCGCGATCACGTCGTCGGCGGTGATATTGCGATTGGCGACGCGCTCGCCGATGTCGAGCTTGGCGAGCTCGACATAGAGGCGGACCATGTAGCCGCCCTCGCGCGGAATGATCAGCAGGCTACCGTCCTTCGCCGACTGAATCAGGGCCTTGAAGCGGATGTCGGGAAAATCGGTCACCGCCAGCACGTCCATCACGCCCCAGGCATGATTGGCGGAATCGCCGAGCAACTCGCGACCGATCGATTTGCGCACCGTGCTGCGGGCGCCGTCGCAGCCGACGACATAGCGCGCCTTGATCGTCTCGACCTTGCCCTCGTTCTCGGCATCGACCCGTTCGAGCCGCGCCGTCACGGCATGGTCGGCGGGACCCGCGGCCGGATCGACCTGAAGGTCGAGCAGGCGCCGACTGTAATGGGGCTCGAGCCTGCCCGGCGCCTTGCGCATGACGTCGAGAAAGCCGTCATGGATGCGCGCCTGGTTGAGAATAACGTGCGGGAATTCCGACAAACCGTCCTCGACGTCCTGCACCCGGCCGCTGCGGACGATATGTTCCGGCACCCGCTCGTCCGGCTTCCAGAATGTCGTCTCGTTCACCCAACAGGCTTCCTTCAGGACGCGCTCGCTGAATCCGAAGGCGTGGAACATCTCCATGGTGCGGCATGCGATGCCGTCGGCCTGCCCGACCAGCAAGCGGCCCGGCTTCTGCTCGACGATGCAGGTCTTGATGTCGGCAAACTGCGCAAGCTGGGCCGCAAGCGTCAGGCCCGCAGGGCCACAGCCGACGATGAGGACATCGACCTCTTCGGGCACGCCCCCCGTTGCGCCAGAAGGCTGAATGCGCGCGGCGGGATCGGCGATTTCGGGGTCGCCCGGCTGAAATCCATTGAGATGGAATTGCATGAGCACCTCTCCCGCCGATGTTCTGCTTGGATATTGCTCAGTATGCTGACTATCAGTATACTTGTCAACGATCCCGGCCGTCCCGCCCCAACGGAGAAATTCGGTGAAAGACAACAACGACATGCCCGGACATCTGGCGCGCCGATTCCAGCAGATCGCGGTCGCGGTGTTTTTGGCCGAGGTCGGGGATGCCGGCTTCGACCTCACGCCGGTGCAATACGCCGCGCTCGCGACCATCAAGGCCAATCCGGGGCTCGACCAGGTGACGCTCGCGGGATTGATCGCCTACGACCGCACCACCATCACCGGCGTGATCGACCGGCTCGTGCAGAAGGGGCTCGCGGAGCGCCGCGCCTCGCGCCGCGACCGCCGTGCCCGCGAGCTCGAGATCACCGACGAAGGCCGCCGCACGCTGCGCAAGATCACGCCGGCCGTCGAATCCGCGCAACGCATCATGCTGCGTGGCCTCAGCGCGAAGGAAGGTGAGGATCTGATGCGCCTCCTGCACAAGGCGATCGCCGCCGGCAACGAACTCAGCCGCGCCCCGCTGCGCGGAGTGCAGGCATAGAGCGTTTTCGAGCGAGGTGGATACCGCTTCGCGTCAAGAAAACGTGCCAAGACAGAAAGCCCCGTAATTCTACCCCTCATTGTCGCAGTATCGCGAAACCAGGAACTAACCTTCGGCTGTTACGGTCGACGGCATTCGGCGTTTAACGCGCGATTAACTTTGCCGATCTGGAGTTTCGGATGTTCAGGTTCCTCATTGCGGCGGCGGCGATCGCGCTCTCGACCGCTCCGGCGCTCGCGAATGGCCATGGCGGCGGCGATGCCCCTCCGCCGCCGAAGCCCGCGACGTCACCGGCGAAAGTCATCCTGACCAAGCAGGGCCCCACGCTCGTGGACCTCAACGGCATGACGCTCTACTATTACGAGCGCGATACCACCGGCAAGACGTCGAACTGCAACGGGAAATGCGTCGAGAGCTGGGTGCCGCTGCCCGCAACGGCCGATGCCAAAGCGGTCGGCGACTTCACCGTGATCAACCGTAACGACGGCAGCAAGATGTGGGCCTATCGCTATCGTCCGCTCTACACCTCGCCGGCCGACAAGGCGCCGGGCGAGGCCAATGGCAATGCCACGACGCTGCAATGGCGCGTCGCCCGTCCCGAGAACTAGGGCGACCTCACCCGCGCCAGCTGGGCCGCGCCTCGACTTGCGCGTTCTGTCCGGGCGGCAGCACCACGACCATTGAGTTGAGCTTCACCCGGTCATAGAGATCGATCACGTCCTCGTTGCGCATCCGGATGCATCCGGACGAGATCGCCTGCCCGATATATTCCGGCTGGTTGGTGCCGTGGATGCGGTAGAGCGTGTCCTTGTTGCCGGCATAGAGATAGATGCCGCGAGCCCCCAGCGGATTGGCGGGACCGCCGGGCACGCGCGCCGGATAGGGTCCGAGCCGCGCCTGGATGTCCGCCGTCGGAACCCAATCCGGCCATTCCGCTAGACGACCGACCCGCGCGACTCCGGAGAACGCCATGGCCTCCTCGCCGACCGCGACGCCGTAGCGGATCGCCTTGCCTTCGGGCAGCACGAAATAGAGATAGCGCGCATCGGTATCGACCAGGATCGTGCCCGGCTGCTCCTTGCGCGGATAATCGACGATATGACGGAGATATTGCTCGGGCACGTTTGCTTGCGCGTAAGGCGTATGCGCCAGCAACTGCCGGTCGCGGGTCGTCATGCTCGCGTCCGTCGATGGCGAAAGCGTCGTCTGCATGCAGCCGCCCAACGGAAGCATGGCAAGGACGAGTAGAACGAATAAGGATCTTGGCACCGCCGGCCCCGATAGCGATAGCAGCGCCCCCAGCAACACCAGATGCTGCCAAAATCGTGCTGAAAACAAGGCATTGTGGAACAATTACGCGTGTTGTCTGAGGCGGGTTCCATCACCACAAACGGCGCAAGAGCGTCGCACAGTCTCCATCCCCTCGCCTTGCTTTGGTCAAACCCGGCTGGACTCGTGGGTCATGGTGCTTGGGCCTCATCGGATTTGGGGATTTGGATGGGCCCACCTCAACGGATCTGCTCGCGCCAATGCGAACGACCGATACCTCAATACTCAACACCTGGGGCTTCAAAACACCCAGGCTTCAAAGGAGCTGCGATGCTCGCGACGCTGAACTCTCGGCAAATCGTCGATGAGATCGTGAAGGACACGGTCACGAACAACGACCCGCACGACGCGGTGCAGATTTCGCCTGACATTTTGCTGGCCTCGCGCCCTCTCAGCGTTGCGCCCGCGCTCGCGCCTGAGATCACGACCCGTCCGGAACCCAAAATAGATCCGGCGTTCCTGCTGAAGCCCAGAATGAATCCGGAGCCGAAGTTCAGTCCCGTCGCGGAGCCGCAGCCGGCAGCGCCCTCGGTCGACACCGCCGTGCGCGTTGCGGCCGGTGATGGTCTCAGCCGGCAGAAGCGCTCCTCCGCTGGCAAATGGCTGCGCGGCGCGTTCGTCACGATGCTGTTTGCGGGCGGAAGCGCGGCCGCCACTGTCGCCTGGCAGAAACATGGCGACACCGCAAGACAGATGCTCGCCGAATGGACCCCGGCATTGGCGTCGCTGCTGCCTTCGACCTCGCAGACCGCACCGCTCGCCGCCGCACAGGCTGCGCCGCCTGCGGACCAGGCCGCAACGGATCAAGCCACAACGGATCAAGCGGCCGATCAATCTGCGGCTCCGCCTGCAACCCAGCTTGCAGCAGCAGTGCCCCCGGCAACACAACCCGATCCTGTACAATCGGTGCAGTCGATGACGCGCGATCTCACCGCGATGGCGCAACAGATCGAGCAGCTCAAGGCCAACATCGCCGAGTTGAAGGCCGGGCAGGAGCAGATGGCACGCGAGATGGCGAAGCCGCCCGCGCCGAAGCCGGTGGCCGATACGAAGCCGCGCGTCGATCCGCGCGCGCAAATGTCCGCGCTACCGCCGGGGCCCGCGGCGCCGCCGGTTCGCAAACCGAAGCCGGTCGTGTCGCACACCTACATGCCGGCTTATTCGCCGGCGCCGCTCGCTCCGCCGCCGCCGGCCTCGCAGGCTGCCGCAGCCCCACCGCCCGCTGCCATGACGACGCAAGCCGTTGCCGACGACGACGGACCTGTCGTGCGCCCGCCAATGCCGCTGCGCTGAACCATCGTCACGCGACGACACGAAGCGTCGCGCCAACGATGCTGCCCGAGTCGATGTGATGCGTTGAATCCGGATGACTACGGGAAGCGAGCTTCGATCGTTTTCCATCAAGAGAAAAGGCCGTCGGGATCTATGCCGGCGGCCTTCTCTTGCAGCTGCCGGTTCCCGGAGCCCGGTTCTGCTGCAATTCCATGCCTCATGATCACGCCGACATATTTAATAAAATCTTAACACGCTTGAATGCTGCACATCATTTCTGCGCCATAAGCATAGAGATTGCGCGCGCCGTTCATTCGATAAACATCGACTCAGTGGTACCATCGGTCATGTGTTGAAACGTCCACCCGAAGCTCAATTCGTCACACCGGGGAATTCGGATGCCCTACTATTCCTTCGATCTCGTGGTTGGTGAAGAGTTCAAGAACCAGGGCGGTATCATCCTCGAAGACATCGAGGTCGCCTCCGATCGCGCCGTTCAACTGGCTACCGAGCTGTCGCAGGTGAAGCCCGAGCTGCAAAGCAAGGGTTGCGCTGTGCGCGTCACCGACCGCGATCACAAAGAGGTCTATCGCACGCCGCTGGATCCGGTGCCGGCCTGGCGGCGCTAGCTCGCCGGCCGGCTTCGCGGGCGCACGCCATCCCCATTGCGGAGCGGCGCGGCAGCCGCTAGCCTTCCCGAAAATTCGGGGAGGTACCAAGGATGCGCACTGGTTTTCTGATGACGGCCCTGTTGCTGCTGGCCGCGCCCGCTCAAGCGGCCGACCATCCACGTTCGACCTATGTCACGTTGGTCTTGCAGGCCTTCGCCGCCAAGGTCGAATGTCCGGGCACCGATATCGCCTACCAGGATCTGGTGCAGAAGGCGGAGCAGATGCAGTTGCCCGAAGGCACCACCGAGAAGGTCCGCAAGGCGATCGCCTGGATGCACACGGGTGGCAAGATGGGCGAGAAGCAGGACGACGATCTGATGGCCGAGGTCGCGGTGGCCACCCAGGCGACCGACCTCAACCAACGCCGCCTCGGCATGCACGGCTGGTGCGAGGCCCAGAAGACCAACCTCGCCGGCCTGATCCGCAGCAAGGGCGGCTAGCGTGATCGCGCGGCGTTAAGCACGCCGCGCCGGAATTTTTGCTTCGGCCAATAATCGTCACATTTCTCGCCAGCATGCGGCTCTTTTCGAACTCGAACAGGGGAGCCCCATGCGGATCAACCATGTCCTTCTCGCGGTCGCGTTTGCCGTCGCACCGATGCTGACTGCGCCCGTGCTGGCGAAGAATTCCAATGCCCAGAAGGGCGAGGACAAATCGACCTCGTCTTCGTCGTGTAGCGCTTATCAGCAGGCGCCGGATGGCTCGTGGGAGCCGCTCCCCTGCAAGGAGACGGGCGAGCGCTCCCAGCCGCAGACACAGAATCGCACTTCGCCGCAGGGCGCTGACCGCGGGGAGCGTTGAACGCGGGGGAGTGTCAGCTCTGGTGCGGACCGCGGATGATCTTCATCGCGTCCGCGATGTGACGCCACTCTTTGGCCTCGTCGGCCTCGCCGCGGCCCTCACAAGCCCTGGCCTGTTCGGCGGCCTTCGCGATCGCAGCAAAACCATGCTGTTCCAGCATCTGGCGCGCGACGGTGTGGACCTGGACCTCGGTCATCATGGGCGTTCTCCCGTTTGACGAAACCGCGGTGCATCGCGCCGCCGCGGGTTTTTCACAACGATTGAGCCCCGGACCTCGTTCCGTAGCGTTCATGTCGGCGCGCAAAGGCGGCCCGCTATGCCCAGCGGACCGCCTTTTCACCCACCCCAATTTGAAGCGTCGCGGCTGAGGTCCCTAGCCGGCCGCCGCGCGCTTGCGCTCGAAATCGTTGGGCACCTCGATATCGACCTCGAGGGTCGAGACCTCGTCGCCGCGATCGAGCCGGACAATGACCTTGGTCGGGTCCAGCGTGACGTGCCTGGAGACGACCGCGAGAATTTCCTCACGCAGCACACCGAGCAGATCGGGCTGGCCGCGCAGTCCGCGTTCATGGGCAAGCAGGATCTGCAACCGTTCGCGCGCGACGGGTGCAGAGGCCTTGTTGCCGCGGAGAAGCCGAAGCAGACCCATGCTCATGCGGCCCTCCGTCGCAGCAGGCGGTCCATGAAGCCTTTGCGCTCGGTCGGCACCTGCATCGGCACGGTGTCGCCGCAGAGCCGCCGCGCCGCATCGATATAGGCCCGCGCCGGGGCGCCTTCCGCGTTCGACAGCGTCACGGGCGTGCCGACGTTGGAGGCGCGCAGCACGTCCTGGCTCTCGGGGATGATGCCGAGCAAAGGTGTTGCAAGAATTTCGAGGATGTCCTCGATGGTCAGCATCTCGCCGCGCGCGGCGCGCGAGGGATCATAGCGGGTGATGAGAATGTGCTTCTCGACCCGCTCGCCCTTCTCGGCCCGCACCGTCTTGGAATCGAGCATGCCGATGATGCGATCGGAATCGCGCACCGAGGAGACTTCGGGATTGGTGACGATCACGGCTTCGTCGGCAAAGCGCATCGCCATGGAGGCGCCGCGCTCGATGCCGGCCGGACTGTCGCAGATCACCCAGTCGAAACGGCTGCGCAGATCGTCGATGACCTTGCCCACGCCCTCTTCGGTCAGCGCGTCCTTGTCGCGGGTTTGCGAGGCCGGCAGCAGCCAGAGGTTCTCCAGCCGCTTGTCCTTGATCAGGGCCTGCGGCAGCTTTGCGACGCCCTGCACCACGTTGATGAGGTCGAACACGACGCGGCGTTCGGCGCCCATCACGAGGTCGAGGTTGCGCAAGCCGACGTCGAAATCGACGACGACGACCTTTTCGCCGCGCTGCGCGAGCGCAGCCCCCAGTGCGGCGGTCGTCGTGGTCTTTCCGACGCCCCCCTTGCCTGACGTCACGACCAGTACCTTGGCCATCTCTCAAATCTCCTTCTGGTCAGTTCAGCGCAGTAATTCGCATGGTGTTGCCCTGCAGCCAGGCCTGGGCCGGCTTGCCGCGCAGGGCCGCGTCGATATCGTCGGCGGTCTGGTAAAAACCATCGATTGCAAGCAGTTCGGCCTCGATCTTCTGACAATAGATGCGCGCGCTCGTGTGACCGTTCACGCCCGCCATGGCGCGGCCGCGCAGCGCGCCGTAGATGTGAATGGAGCCGCCGGCGACGACCTCGGCGCCGGAGCCGACCGAACCCAAAATGGTGACGTCGCCTTCGGGGAAGATCACGGTCTGGCCCGACCGCACGGGGGTCTCGAGCAGCAGCGAGGTCGGCTTGGTCTCGACCTTTGCCTCGACCTTCTTGGGCGCACTCGGCTCGACCACGCAGCTGCGCCCGCCCGAAAGCAGCGGCGGCATCATGGGGTTCAACCGGCCCTCCTCCACGCCCTCGATCCCGAGCACGCGGATGTTGCGGTCCTGAAGGCTGGTGAGCAGATGGCCGATGCCGGACTGGCTGAGATCGACCGAGGACAGGTCGATCACCACGGGGCGGCCGGCGAAGAAGCCCGGCGAGCGCGCGATGGTGGTGTCGATCTCCTGCAGCCAGTCCTGGATGGGAACCGTCGGCACGAAGACGAAGGCCACATAGGAGCGCCCGCGCAGGCGAACCATTTGGCGTTGAGGTTTTACTGCAGCCTCCATAGCGGCCGACTCGTTCCCTGTTATTGAATGGTTAACGATGCCGCCGATATGGTTAATGGCCGGTTAATTTCTCCGTGGGTTACGTGGCATGGAAGCGCACCAAGGGCGTTGAGCAGGCGCTCTCGCCCCGCACAACGGTCATCGCCCGCAAAGGCGGGCGATCCAGTACTCCGAGACGGTTGCGGGTCAGCCGAAAGGCTGCGGCGTACTGGATGCCCCGGTCAAGCCGGGGCATGACAGCGGAATGTGGGGCCGGCGCGGCGACCAGCCCCCTACTTCTTCACCTTGCTCGCATCCATCTTGATGGCGGGGTCCAGCATCTTGGTCGTGAACGCCGTCGTGACGTCGAACGGCTTCTCCATGCCGAGATAGGTCTGGACCAGATCGTAGTCCTTCTTCATCCGCTCGCCGTCGATCCAGCCGAGTGCCTTCGTCGTCGTGAATTCGTCCGTCATCAGGAACTTGATGCGCTCCCACTGGCGCTCCTGGTTCTCCTTGTCGAGACCGGAGACCTGATCGAGCAGCGCCTTCAGGCAGGGCGCGGCGTCGGCGACGCAAGTCGCGAAGGCCTTTTGCGTGACCCGCACGAACTCCTCGACCAGCTTCGGGTTCTTCTGCAAATAGCCACCGTTGACGATCAGCGAATTGCCGTAAGGATTGAGCCCGATGTCCTTCCAATTGACGTAGCCGAGATCGCTTCCGAACTCGATCACCTTCAAATCGTGCTCGTTGTAGAAGTCGCTGATGATGTCGACCGTATGGCTCTTGAGCGCGGCGATCTTCGCCGTCGGCCCGACATTGACGAAGCCGACGGAGTCGGGCGCAAGCCCTGCAGCCTTGGCGAAGGCCGGCCACATCACACGCGAGGCGTCCCCGGGCGGATTGCCGATCTTGTGGCCGGCAAAATCCTTCACCCCGTTCACGCCGTAGCTCTTCAACCAGTAGAAGGTCTGGCCGGTGTTGGCGTAGACGCTCATCACGGCAACAGCGTCAGCCCCCTTGCTCTTCGCCACCAGCATGGTGGCGAGATCGGCGACGCCGAAGGGCGAGCCGCCGGAGCCGACCTTGGCGGCGGAGACGCCGGAGCCCTTGCCGACCTCGATGGTCAGATCGATGCCCGCTTTCTCGTACCAGCCTTGCGCCTTGGCGTAATAATAGGGCGAGTGATCGGCCGTCGGCGCCCAGTTCAGAATCAGATTGACCGCCTCGCCCGCGTTCGCGGGCACGACTGGTGATCCGAGCATCAGGGCCACCGCCAGGGCCGAGCCCGCCGCCTGCAAACGCTTCATCGCATCTCTCCTCGTTGCCCGCGACCGGCTTGTCGCTCTCCCCCCGTGAGGATACCAATGCAACAAGGCCGCCCTCAACTTGTCAACTGTTTGGTTGGAAATGCCCCCAAAACGTTCAGGCGACACCGTGCCGCAGCGGCGCGACCCGGTCGCCACACGCAAGAAGCTGCTCACCGCGGCGCGCGAGGAGTTCGCCCGGCACGGCTTTGCCGGCGCCCGCGTCGACGAGATCGCAGAGCGCGCCGGTGTCAACAAGCAGCTCGTCTACCATTATTTCGGCGACAAGGACGCGCTCTATCTCGCCGTGCTCGAATGGGTTTACGCCGATATCCGCGAGCAGGAACGTCAGCTCAATCTCGAAGGCCTGCCGCCGGGAAAGGCGATCCGGAAACTGATCGAGGCCTCGTTCGATTACCTCGCGACGAACCCCGATTTCATCGTGCTTCTGAACGACGAGAACCGCGGCGGTGCCCGCCACGTCCGCGGCTCGACGCGGCTGGAGGCGATGCATTCGCCGCTGGTGAAGAGCGTGTCCCACATCCTTCACGAAGGCGTCCGCGCCGGCATGTTCCGCAAGGGGATCGACCCGATCCAGCTCTATATCTCCATCGCGGGCCTCAGCTATTTCTATCTCTCCAACACGCCGACGCTGTCGGCGATCTTCGGCAAGGACCTGTCGAGCCGGGCCGCGCGCCGCGCCCGCCGCCGGCACGTCGCCGATCTCGTGCTGCATTCGCTCCGGCCATAATCAACCAACTGGTTGAAACTTCCCTCCGGGACGGCTAGGCTTGCGACCAGCGGCAAGGTGACCGCTGACAACAGGGAGCAACCGGTGACAGGAGACGGCGCCCGCAATACGCGCAGCTTTGCGATCGTCCTAATCGTGCACTTCGCCGTGCTGGTGCTCTGGCAGGTGCTGGTCGATGCCTTCCACGTCCCGAAGTTCATCCTGCCGTCGCCGCTCGCGACAATCCAGACGCTGGGAACCGCGAGCTACGCCTGGGGCGCCAACACGCTGGTGACGGCGATCGAGATCCTCGGCGGCTTTGCGCTCGGCGCCTTCGTCGGCGTGACGCTGGCCGTCATCTTCAGCTGGGCGCCGCTGATCAGCCTCGTGCTGCTGCCGCTGTTCGTGACGCTGAACATGATCCCGAAGGTCGCGCTTGGTCCGCTCCTCATCGTCTGGTTCTCCTACGGCATCGTGCCGAACATCCTGATCGCCTTCAGCATCTGCTTCTTCCCGATCCTGCTCACCACCGCGCGGGGCTTGCGCGAGGTCGAGCCGGATCTGCTCGACCTCGTCAAATCGCTGCGCGGCTCGCGCTGGACGCTGTTCCGCAAGATCCAGCTGCCGGGATCGCTGCCTTACATCTTCTCCGGAATGAAGGTCGGCGCCATCCTCGCGGTCGCCGGCGCCATAGTCGGCGAGTTCATCGCCTCCGAGCGCGGGCTCGGCTACCTCATGATCCAGGTGCAGTCGTCGCTCGACACGCCCGCGATGGTGATGGCCGTCGTGCTGCTCACCCTGCTCGGCGTCGCGCTTTACGGCTTCGTGCTCGTCCTCGAACGCATCTTCGTCGTCGGCGACGCAAGACAAACTTGAAGATCAAGGACCAAAACCATGCTCCTCACCCGCCAGAACCTGCCGAAGACCATCCCTGATATCGCTGCGCTCGACGATCTCCTGTGCCGGCCGACCCAGGCATTGATCGACGACCTCGCCCCGGTCGACGGCGACATCATGATCCTCGGCGTCGCCGGCAAGATGGGGCCGACGCTGGCGGGGCTTGCCAAGGCCGCAGCGCCCGATCGCCGTGTCATCGGCGTCGCCCGCTTCAGCGACGCCGGCGTCAAGGACTGGCTGCACGCGCGTGGCGTCGAGACTATCAATTGCGACCTAATGGACGAGACCGCGATTCAGGCGCTGCCGAAGGCGCCCAACATTGTCTTCATGGCCGGCCGCAAATTCGGCGCTGAGGGCGATCTCTCGCTGACCTGGGCGATGAATGCGCACGTGCCGGCACTGATCGCGCAGGCCTTCCCCTCGTCGCGGATCGTGGCGTTCTCGACCGGCTGCATCTATCCGTTCGTCCCCGTCGACGGCAAAGGATCGGGCGAGGACATGGCGCCGAACCCGCCCGGCGAGTACGCCCAGTCCTGCGTGGGCCGCGAGCGCATGTTCGAGTATTTTTCGCGCAAGTTCGGAACGCCCGGGCGGCTATTCCGCCTCAACTACGCGATCGACATGCGCTATGGCGTGCTGCACGACATCGCCTTGAAAGTGCTCACGGGCACGCCGATCGACCTCAGCATCGGTCATGTCAATTTCATCTGGCAGGGCGATGCCTCATCGCAGGCGCTGCGCTGCCTCGCGCATTGCACAGCGCCGACCTCGCCGATCAATGTCAGCGGCCACGAGATTTTGGCGGTGCGCGACCTCGCAGCAAGATTCGGCGCCAGGTTCGGCCGTATGCCGGTGCTGACAGGAAACGAAGAGCCGACCGCGTGGCTGACCGACACGTCCAAGGCAGTCGAGCTTTTCGGCCTGCCGGTCGTCGACACCGAGCAGCTGATCGCCTGGACGGCGGATTGGGTGTCGCGCGCCATGCCGAGCCTCGGCAAGCCCACCAAATACGAGGTGCGCGATGGACGCTACTGACGATCCGCGCATCATCCGGCTTGGCGTCGAGGATGCTGCGGCGGGCCTCGCGCTCTCGACAGAGGCGCACTGGAACCAGAATGAAGACGACTGGCGGTTTTTCTTGAGCGACGGCGTCGCGTTCGGCATCCGTGATGGCGCGCAACTGGTCGCGACCGCGGCGCTCCTGCCCTACCCGGGCGACAACGCCTGGATCAGCATGGTGCTGGTGACGGCAAGCCATCGCCGGCGCGGTCTCGCCACGCGGCTCGTCGATGCCTGCCTGGCGATGGCGCGCAAACGCGGCCTGACGAGCTGGCTCGACGCAACCCCGGACGGTGCTGCCGTCTATGGGCCGCTCGGGTTCACGCCGACCCTGCAATTGCGCCGGCTCAAGCTGGTGAAATCGGCATCCGCGTCCGGGCAGGCACCTTCATCCGCGACGCTCGACGCGCTCCGCGCGCGCGACCGGCGCGCCACGGGCCTCGATCGAACCGCCCTGCTCTCCAACTTCGCGCAGCGTTCCGGCTCGCGCATCGTCGCCGCGAACGGCGCCATCGCGTTGGTGCGCGACGGACGTACCGCGCGCCATATCGGCCCGCTGTTTGCCGACGACACCGCAGCCGCGCTGACCCTGGTCGAGGTAATCGCGCGATTGGAGACCGGGCCGCTGCTGCTCGATGCCGTCGCGTCGCACGCCGCGTTCCCTGAAGCATTGACCGCATCGGGCTGGAGCATCGAACGGCCGTTCCAGCGCATGCGGTTCGGCCCCGCCACTGCCGCAGGGGAAGACATGCCATTCGCCGTCGCCGGCCCTGAATTCGGATAGGACATCATGCACCACAGCCAGATCAACAGCGAGATCCGCAAGCTGATCGCCGACGGCACCGTCCTGCCGGCGCATCCCCTCGCGCTCACCGCCGAACGCCAGCTCGACAAAAAGCATCAGCGCGCGCTGACGCGCTATTACATCGAGGCCGGCTCCGGCGGCCTTGCGGTCGGCGTGCACACCACGCAGTTCGCGATCCGTGACGTCGGCCTCTATCGTCCCGTGCTCGAGTTCGCCGCCGAGACGGCGGCGAACTGGACCAAGCGTCCGCTGGCGCTGGTCGCGGGCCTCGCCGGTCCGACTAGGCAGGCCACCGCTGAAGCCCGCACCGCGCGCGACATCGGCTATCACGCAGGGCTCCTCAGTCTCGCTGCGATGAAGGGCGCGTCGGAGGACGAGATCATCGCGCATTGCGCAGCGGTCGCAGCCGAAATTCCGCTGGTCGGCTTCTATCTTCAGCCGGCGGTCGGCGGCGTGGTCCTGTCGAGCCGGTTCTGGCAGCGCTTTGCCTCGATCGACAATGTCATCGCGATCAAGATCGCGCCGTTCAACCGCTACCGGACCCTTGATGTTTTGCGCGGCGTCGCAGCAGCCGGCGCGCTCGACCGCGTTGCGCTCTATACCGGCAATGATGACCACATCCTGCTCGATTTGATGCTGCCGTTCGACCTCCGCGACAACGGCGTCACCACGCGCACTTATTTCAAAGGCGGCCTGCTCGGCCACTGGTCGGTGTGGACGGCGAGCGCGATCAAACAGTTCGAGCGCTGCAAAGCGGCACGGCACAAGGACAGCGTGCCGGCCGATTTGCTCGCGCTCGATGCCCGCGTCACCGATTGCAACAGCGCCTTCTTCGACGTCGCCAACGATTTTCACGGCTGCATCGCCGGCTGCCATGAGGTGCTGCGACGGCAGGGCCTGACGCAGGGCCTGTGGTGCCTCGATCCGAACGAGGGCCTGAGCCCCGGCCAGAAGGACGAGATCGAGCGCGTGTACCGCGAGCATTCCGACCTCAGCGACGACGCGTTCGTGGCCGCAAACTTGGATAAATGGCTGGCATGAGCTCAAGCCCCTTCATCAGCCTGCACGGCGTCCGCAAGGTCTATCGCAGCGGCGGCGCCGAATTCCTCGCGGTGTCCGACGTCACCATGGACGTGCAGGAGGGTGAGCTGGTCTCGCTGGTCGGCCCGTCCGGCTGCGGCAAGACCACCGTGATGAAGATTTTGGCCGGCTTGCACGACGCCGACGGCGGCACGGTGAAGATCGGCAACGCCAAAAGCCCGTTCGATCCGACCCGCGACATTGGCATGGTGTTCCAGCAGGCGTTGCTGCTGAAATGGCGGACCATCCTGGACAACGTGCTGCTGCCGGCAGAGATCGTCGGTCTTCCAATGAAGGCCGCGCGCGAGCGGGCGCGCGATCTGCTCAATCTGGTGGGTCTTGCCGGCTACGAGCAGAAATATCCGCGCGAGCTGTCCGGCGGCATGCAGCAGCGCACCGCCATCGCGCGCGCCTTCATTCACGACCCGAAACTGATCCTGATGGACGAGCCGTTCGGCGCGCTCGACGCCTTGACGCGCGAGCAGATGAATCTGGAGATGCTGCGGATCTGGCGCGAGAGCGGCAAGACCATCATCTTCATCACGCACTCGATCCAGGAGGCCGTGTTCCTGTCCTCGCACTGCGCCGTGCTGACGGCCGGACCTGCGAAGATGGCCGATTATTTCCCCATCGACCTGCCCTTCCCACGGGCTCTGCCGCTGAAAACGACGGACGCGTTCGGCGCCTATGCGCGGCGGATTTACGAGAAGCTGGGTTTGGGCGCGGCTTAATTCACCGCACGATAGATGCTGTAGGGTGGGCAAAGCGACTTGTCCGCCGTAGCTCGAAGAGCGAAGGCGGAAGCGTGCCCACCATGGCGAGGCAAGCAAGCAGTGGTGGGCACGGCGCAAGTGCGCCTTTGCCCACCCTACGGGAGTTTGCGCGATCAAGCCTTGTTGCGCATCTTGCCGAGCAGATAATTGTCGTAAAAATTCTCCGCGATCTGCGTGTAGAACAGCAGCTCCTTCATATAGGCGTCGTGGCTTTCCTTGGTGCGCTTGAACAGGTCGCTCTTGGTGGCGAGCTCGTTCAGATGGTCCTGGGTCGCGGTGTAGCAGGCCTCCAGCACCGGCTGCGGAAACGCCTTCAGCTCCGCGCCATTGGCGATCAGCCGCTTCAGCGCCGCCGGATTCACGCTGTCGTATTTCTCGAGCATCCAGGCGCCCGCGGCCGACGCGGCCTGGTTGACGATCGCCTGGTACTGCTTCGGCAGCGACGCCCACTTCTCGTCGTTGACGATCATGTGCAGCATGGCGCCGCCTTCCCACCAGCCGGGGAAGTAGTAATATTTGGCGACCTTCTGGAAGCCGAGCTTCTCGTCGTCATAGGGGCCGACGAATTCGACTGCGTCGATCGTGCCCTTCTCCAGCGCCGGATAGATGTCGCCGCCCGCGATCTGCTGCGGGACCACGCCGAGCCGCGCCAGCACATGACCACCCATCCCGGCGATGCGGAATTTCAGGCCCTTGAGATCGTCGACGGTCTTGATCTCCTTGCGGAACCAGCCGCCCATCTGGGTGCCGGAATTGCCGCAGAGGATGGCGTGCGCCTTGAACGGCTTCAGCGCCTCGTTGGTGAGGTCGGCGCCGCCGCCGAAATGCCACCAGGATTCCTGATGGCGATGGTTCATGCCGAACGGCGCGCCGGTGGTATAGGCCAGCGCCGGCTCCTTGCCGATGTAGAAATAGAGCGGGGTCTGCGCCATGTCGACAGAAGCGGTGCTGACCGCATCGAGCGCCTGCAGGCCGGGAACGAGCTCGCCGGCCGCGAAGGTCTGGATCTGGAATTTGTTGTCGGTGGCCTCGGCAACATATTTCGCAAAAGTCTGAGCGGTGCCGTAGATAGTGTCCAGCGACTTCGGGAAGCTCGAGGTCAGGCGCCATTTGATCTCGGGCGCGCTTTGCGCGATCGCAGGTGCGGCAACCAGCGTCGTCGCGCCGGCAACCGCGCCGCCCTTGAGGAATGTACGGCGTTTCATGATGGTCTCTCCCTGAACTATGTTTCAACGTATCGGCTTGAGCGCGATCTTCGCAGACCATGGCCTGTTGCTATAGCGGAGTTCAACTAGTGAGCGGTAGCCCGGATGGAGCGCGGCGCAATCCGGGAATCTTCCCAAATTTCCCGTGTCGCTCTCAGAGCAGCTTGGCGCTCACAAACAGCGCGCGCACGGCGTTGGTCGCCTGCACCACGAGCATGGCGTTCTCGGCGGCGCCTTCGAGCGCCGCGACCGCGTCTTCATGCAGCGAGCGGAATTCCATCCACTCGACCGATTTGAAATTGGTGAGGAATTGATAGGCCTGGCCGACGGTCGCGATCGCCAGCGTGTCGCCGTTCAGCTTGATCTTGAACGTCGTGCGCAGCGGGGTCTCGGAACTTTGCGGATCACTCATGGGCTGCTTCTGGACGATGACGGCTTAACGAAAGGAAAACGGCAGCCCCGCCGTAGCAGGCCAATATCCGGAGCAGATATCAGGACTCGGTGCTCGCGCGCTGCGAGGCGGTCGCCGATGGGGTCAGCCTCGGCACCACGACCAGACGGTTGAACTCACCGTTGTCGTAGGCTTTCATGAATCGATCATAGTCCTTGATCGAAACGCAGCCGTTGGAGTCGCCACGAGGCCCGAGCATGTAATTGTGGGTGAGCAGGCCGACGCGGCCGAGCGCGCTGGTGCCCTCGGCGGGCGTCAAGCGCAGTGCGCGGACGCCGTGAAACAGTTTTTCGCGCGGCTTCAGGTCGTAGGTCGCAGGCGGGGTCGCGCCAACCATGCGCTGGTCGACGTGCTCCGGGTCGTCCATCAGCGCGCCCATGCCGGAATGCGCTTCCAGCGCGATGCCGCTCGGCAGGTAAAGCGCCTTGGCCGAGATGTCGTAGACCGCGGTGCGCGAATCGTAGCCAAGCGCGGCGAGATCCGGCGCCTTGCCGAACAGGCCGCTGTCGGGCGTCAGCGAGGCCAGCCTGATCTTGTCGGTGAATTTTTCGAAGAAATTGCGGTTGTCGACCCGGGGGTTGGTCTCGGCATAAGCCTGGCTCGAGGCAATCTGGGCGGAGATGTCCGCCTGGGGCGGGCGCGAGCGCGGCATCGGGATGGCGTCAGCACGCTGCGATTGTCTCGTCTCCTCGGACATATGCCGGTCGTCATCGGTCAGGGTCGAGCGCCAGTCGTCGCCCTGGAGCTTCTGGGCGAGCATCGCCTTGGCATCGCGCAATTTGAGCTGGACTGCATTGACCGCGGAGCGCTCCAGCGTTCGCAGGCCGAGCTCGCGGGCGGGCGGACTGCTGGAAGCCGAAGCGAATCGATCATCGAACGAAGGCGCATTGGCCGGCGGCAGTGCGGCGGTGACCAGCGAGGCCGAACCGCCGATATCCGCGACCCAGGCGGCAGCGCCCAGTGCCAGCGCGACGGCGGCCAGAGACAGCAATATCGTCTCGGCTCGCCCAATACGGCGGCGCGACAATAGCCCCTCGGCTCGTGCCCGGTCGGAAACCATCAGATCCCCAAAATCGACCCCCGAGGGGACCCACCCCCACCCGGAGATTCTCTACCAGCTACCACATTGGGAGCCAAAAGTTAGGCATAATCGCGGCCGGCAAGGGCCCCGGCAAGCCATTCCAGGGTATCCCAAGGTATCTTATGACCGATCCGTTCGATCTAGAGCGCTTTGTCCGGGCCCAGGACCCGGTCTATGGCGATGTCCAGGGGGAGCTGACCCGGGGCCGAAAGCAGAGCCACTGGATGTGGTTCGTCTTCCCGCAGGTCGCCGGTCTCGGCTTCAGCGCCATGTCCCAGCGCTACGCCATCACCTCCCGCGCCGAGGCCCAGGCCTATCTCGCCCACCCCATCCTCGGTCCGCGCCTGATCGAATGCACGCGGCTCGTGCTCGCCGTCGAGGGCCGGACCATCAACGCCATCCTCGGCGCGCCCGATGATGCCAAATTCCGCTCGTCGATGACGCTGTTCGACGCGGTGTCCGATGAGCCCGTTTTCGACGAGGCGCTCGCCCGGTATTTTTCGGACAAGCGCGATCAGGCAACGCTCGATATCCTCGCGGCCCTTGACCGACAGCCCAAGTGACCGCAGCCACCAGCGTAAACCCGGGATTAACATCGCCTGCCTATTGTCCGTGCAAATAATTTCCCGCGCCAGTTGCCGGACAGAATCATGAAAATCGGTACGCTCCTGACCACCGCCATCGTCTCGCTCTCGACAGTGGGCGGCGGCCTCGCCGTCTACGTCGCCGTGACGAAATACCAGACGATGGAACGGATCACCGAAGCGCAGGGGCGGCTGGCGATCGTCCGCGCCGTCAGCGACATCCCGCGCTACCTCAATCCCGAGCGCGGCTTTTCCACCAACATCCTCTATGGCCCTCCCGCGGTCGACCCGGCGCTGCTTGCCGAGCAGGACAAGCTGCGCAAGCAGACCGATGCCGCCCGCGACAGGATGAACGCGCTGCGCAAGGACCTGCCCGGCCCGTTCGATGACGGCAACACCACCGGCGGCAACATCGACGCCATCAATTCGAAGTTCACGGCGCTGCGCGAAGCCATCGACAAGGCGATGGCAGGCCCGCCGGAGGCGCGCAAGGATGCCGCCAAGAAGATCGTCGCCGACAACGCCGTGCTCAACGCCGGCGTGACCGCGCTGCTCAACGAGCAGGTTCGCCGCATGGCGATCCTCAACGGCGATGCCTACCGGCAGGCAAGCTACGCCAACATCGCGATGACATTGCGCGACGTGGGCGGCTTCAACTCCAGCCTGCACAAGAATCTCGTCGGCGGCAAGAAACCGGCGACCGATGCCGAGAAGGCCGAGATCAGCCGCTCGCAGGGCCGCAACGATCAGATCGTGATGTCGCTGCTGGAGTTGCGCGGCAATCCCGCAACGCCGGCGAACGTCGCCGCCGCGCTGGAAAAATTCAACGCGATCTACATCGAAGAGTTCGGCCGCGAGCTCAAGCTGGTGAAGGAGGGTGCGGTCACCGGCAAGTACGAACACGACATGGACACCTATTACACCGCCACGCAGCGCGGCCTCAGCACCATTATCGAGGTCCGCGACGCCTTCTACGACAACGCCGAGCAGATTCTCGCCGGTGCCTCCACTGCGGCCCACACCAGCTTCACCATCGCACTCGCGGGACTCCTCGCCGCGCTGATCGCCAGCGCCGGCCTCATCGTAACGGTCCGCCGCCGCGTCTGCGCCCCGATCGTCAACCTGACGACGCGGATGTCGCGGCTTGCCGAAGGCGAGGTCACGGAAGAGATTCCCGGCGCCGAGCGCTCCGATGAAATCGGTGCCATGGCCGCGGCGGTCCGGGTCTTCAAGGACAACATGATCAGGGCCGACAGCCTCGCGGCCGAGAAGCAAGCCGAGAACGACGGCAAGATGCGCCGCGCACAGGCGCTCGACGGGATCACCCGCGCGTTCGAAGCCAAGGTCACCGAGCTCGTCGGCGGACTGTCCCGCGCCTCAGCCACCATGGAGAGCACGGCGCAGTCGATGACCTCGACGGCTGCCCAGACCAACAGCCAGGCCGCCGTCGTCGCCGCCGCCTCACAGCAGACATCGAGCAACGTGCAGACGGTCGCGAGCGCCACCGAGGAGCTGACCTCTTCGATTTCGGAGATCGGCCGTCAAGTGGCCCAGTCCACCGAGATCGCGGCCCGCGCCGTCGACAACGCCCGCCGCACCGGCGACACCGCCCGTGCGCTGGCCGAGGGCGCGCAGAAGATCGGCGACGTCGTCACGCTGATCCAGAGCATCGCCGAGCAGACCAATTTGCTGGCGTTGAACGCGACCATCGAGGCCGCCCGCGCCGGCGACGCCGGCCGCGGCTTCGCGGTAGTTGCTGCCGAGGTGAAATCGCTGGCGGGCCAGACCGCCAAGGCCACCACCGAAATCTCCGAGCAGATTTCGGCGATCCAGGCCGCGAGCGACGAGACCGTCACCGCGATCCGCAACGTCGCCGACGTCATCGGCGAGATCGACCAGATCGGCACCGCGATCGCGGCCGCGATCGAGGAACAGGGCTCGGCGACCAAGGAGATCGCCCGCAGCGTCCAGGAAGCCGCGCGCGGCACCCAGGAGGTCAACACCAACATTTCAGGCGTGCAGCGCGCCGCCGACGACACCGGTACGGCCGCGCGGGAGGTGCTGGGCGCAGCCGAGCAGCTCTCGTCCCAGTCACGCGATCTCGCCGGACAGTTCGACCGCTTCCTCGGTGAGGTCAGGTCGGCGTAAGGGCTTAGTACGGCGGCGCCTTGCGCGCCCGCTGCGCCTTGGCCGCCTCGATCCACCATGCGAGATCGTCGGCGAAGCGCGGGAACGAGCGTTCCAGCGCCTTGCCGCCCTCGCCGATCGGTTCACCCGCTTCCGACAGCGTCTGTGCGATCGGGCCGACGCCGATGGTGCTCGACACCACCACCATGCCCATCTCCGACAACGTGCCATGCCAGGCGGTCGAGGCACGCGCGCCGGACAGGCGGCCGGCCGAGTAGCTCACGATCGCGGCTGGGCGCCAGAACCACTCCTCGAGGAAGTGGTCGGTAAGATTCTTCAGGCCCGGCTGGATGCCCCAATTGTATTCGCCGGTGACGAAGACGAAACCATCGGCGCCGCGGATCTCTCCGGCGAGCTTCTCCAGCGCCTCGGGTGCGGAGCCCTTGGGGTATTCCTTGTACATGCGATCGAGCATCGGCAGGCCGATCGCCTTGGCGTCGATAAACACGACGTCGTCGCCGCGGGCGCGCAGGCGATCGATGACGAAATTCGCCAGGCGTATGCCCATGCGGTCGGAACGGTAGGAACCGTAGAGGACGAGAATGCGATTGCTCATGGGCAGCAGTCTAGCACGGATCATCAGGCCGGCCCTCAACGTTTTGACGCGCTAAGTTCGCCGTCCGGATTCAAGCGTTTGCGACGGTGTCTCGCCGAACTGGTCGCGATAGCTTCTGGAGAAGTCGCCGAGATGCCAGAAGCCGAACGCCAGCGCGACGGCCTTGACACTATCGGCACCCGCGAGCAGCCGCTGACGCACCAGACACAGCCGCCGCAGGCGCAAGTAGCGGTGCAGGCTCATTCCACGATAGCGGCGGGCGACGTCGTGCATGGTGCGAACGGACAAGCCGAGTTTGCGCGCGATCTCGTCGCTGTAGATGGGCAGCGAGAGGTCGTCGGAAAGCAGCGCGCGGATGTCCTGAAAGACTTTGAAGTTGCGCTCGTCATTGGGGCGCAGGGTCCATCGCGCGGGAACGATACTTTCGAAAATTGCGTCCACAGCGCCGAGCAGGGTCTCCTTCATGCCGGCCGCCTTCAGCGGCAAGTCGGGCGAGGCGACGGGCTCCGACGCGGCTTCCAAGACTTCCCGGACCACACCGCGAAGCCGGCTCAAGCCCGCAGCGGTCGTTTCGAAGATGTTGAAGCAGAGGGTTGCTTGTGGCCAGCCGCGATCCGTCACCTCCGGCCTGAACACCACCGAGGCGATTTGCCGCTGCACCTCCTCGATGATGGTGTAAGCCGCGCCGCCGCTGCCGATGACGATAACGGGTCGTATACGCCGCGCGCCGTTGAATCGAACGGTCACGTCCAAATCGTCCATCGTGAATCCGATCGCGGTACAATTCTCGACGAGCTGTGCGTCGACGACCCGCGGAAATGCCCGCGTCAAATTCACGTCGCAGCCGGGTAGCGACAGAATACTCTGCTCGGCCGAAATCCTCCGTACAAAAGGCGTGAACTCGAAGTCGAGCCCTCGTATGGCGTTTCGAAATTCATCGACGTCGGTGAAGCGAAATACCTTTGGCGCCAGCGTCGGCGGATCATCACTTCTATTCATGGCAATGTGAACTTCGCGTCGCAACACACGCGTCCGGCGACGATGCCGGCCCGCTTCTGCGCTCCGTGTGCCTTAAGTCTGAAAGAATCACTTCGAACTATGCCGACCAGTTGGCGAGCGTCGAAGTCCAAGGACAAGGCGGCGCATCAAATCTCGCCAATTTTCGATAGCGTTTTCCGTGTGGCCAGCGGTGCAGATATACCTAGACGAGCAAAATCCAAACTTCAAATTAACGTCTGTCGGGCGGAATAGGTGCAGTTCGATAGTCCAAATTAATTTTAGGTCAGGCCCCTGCCATGATGGCAAATTCGCCTGCTGATGTTCTTGCTGAATTGGAAGAGGTGGTCGCAACCTACCCACCGCACCGTTGCGCACGCATTCTCGCCGGCATGGTGCAGTTGCTCACTGGCAGCCGCGGCCACTGCCGGGAATTGCTCGTCAACGTGGTCGACGGTGTTCTGCTGCGATTGACGGAACGGGTCGAGGCCAGCGCACTGGTTCAGCTCAGCACGGCGCTCGCGGAACTTGACATCGCGCCTCCCGAAACATTGTGGCGTCTCGCCTCGCACGATAGTCCGGACGTGGCATGTCCTGTGTTGCTCAAGTCGCGTGCACTTTCCGCAGCCGATCTCGAGGCTGTCATTGACTCCCGTGGCGAGTGGCATCGACGCGCGATCGCCGCGCGCAGCGACATCGCGCCGACGGTGACTGAGGCGCTGATCAAGCACGGCGGCCCGATCTGCCTTGACCTGATCAAGAACCAGGGAACGAAATTCTCCGACGCAGCCTATGCAGCGCTAATTGCCAAGGCCGACCAGGACGGCGAGATCGCGAAGGCGCTGGTGCTCCGGCCCGGCACGCCCGATCCGGTCGTGCGCAAGCTGCTCTCCGCCCCACCAGCCCGGAAGGCACCCGCCCCGTCCGTCGCAGCGCCGGTGCCGGAAGCGGAGCCGGCTCCGCCAAAGCGGCCTTGCCGGGCCGACTACGCGGGCGCGAGGCCGGAGATCGTCGCCCTCAACCGCGTCGGCAAGCTCAACGATTCCACGGTGAACCGCTTTGCGATCCGCGGCGAGACGGCCAATTTGTTCACGGCGCTGTCGGTGCTTTCAGGGGCGCCGCTCGAAATTATCGAGCATGTCGCGAGCGATGACGATTGCGAGGGGCTGGTCATGGCGTGCCGGGCGTCGCGGCTAAACTGGCAGACCACCCTTACCATCCTGAGCAACCGCAGCGGAAAAAGGCTCTCCTATTCCGAGCGCGAGCGCGCGCAACGGATCTTCGAGACGCTGCTTCTGTCCACCAGCCAATGGACAGTGCGATGGGGGCAAATAGTAGCAAACGCCAGCACAGGCGACCCGGGAAATTGCAGCCCGAAGATGGGGGTCAGCCGATGAAGTTCGACGGTCGCAAAGCGATGCGCGTAAAAATGGATCACAAGCAGCCTGTCAATCTAATGGGCTCGGACGGCACTTGGCGGCGCAGTTGCGTTTTGCTCGACATATCGCAAAGCGGTGCCAAGATCGAGGTCGAGGGCACGCTCGACGTGCTCCAGGCCAAGGAATTCTTCCTGCTGCTGTCCTCGACGGGGCTCGCCTACCGGCGCTGCGAACTGGTCTGGATCGACGGCACCACGGCCGGCGTGCACTTCGTCACCGCAGACGGCAAGAAGAAACCGGCAGCCTCTGTGCAGGCTGCCGCTCAGAACAAATAGGCCCAAGGATTCATCAGCCCGATCCAACTCCAGCATGATTCAGGTCAACCGTGCAGAACGCGCGAACTATATCCCGCCCCGTCAAAGGCGACGGCGGCATCCGAGAGAAGGAAGCGGCACGCCCATTCGTGCATGTGCTGGCTGACTCCTCGGAAAAATTGTCGAGCGTCTGTTCGATTCTCGAGCAACGGTTTGCCGTCGCAGGCGAACGGCTCGACGCAGAAGCCAAGCTGTCCCAGATGCCGTTCGCGATCGTCATCCGTGCGGAATTGCGTGACGTCCACACCATCGCGGCCATCAAGAAACGAGCCATAAAGTTCGCAAAGGCAACGAAGCGCATCTTCCTGGTCGAGCACCCCTCTCACATGAGTATCTCGCAGGCCTACGCGCTCGGGGCCACGCTCGTCCTTCCCGGGACGATCGACAAGATCAAGCTGCTGGCAGCGCTGGCTGATTCCGCCGAAGAGGCGTCTGCTTCCTCAGGTCAGGCGCCGCAGCAGGACAATGCCGTCGAGGCCGCGGCGACGGCGATCGCGTCGATGTTCACGGCCGTCGCGCTCGGCGAGCCCATCGATGTCGACGGCACGAAGGAAGCCGGCCGCAAGATCGCTGATCGCATCACCCAGCATGGCTTGTCCGAGTGGCTCACCACTGTGCGGCGCCACCACGAGGGAACCTACCAGCACTGCCTGCTCGTGACCGGCGTTGCGATCGACTTCGGACTGAGTCTCGGTGTGGGCCGCGCCGATCTCGAGCGGCTGTATTCGGCGGCCATGTTCCACGACCTCGGCAAGGCCCGGATCCCGCTTGCCATCCTCGACAAGCCCGGCCGTCTCGATCCGGCCGAACGTGCCATGATCGAGACTCACCCGATTGCGGGTTACGATTTCCTGAAAGACCACGACAATATCTCACCGGAGATCCTCGATGCCGTGCGGCATCATCACGAATTTCTTGACGGCAGCGGCTATCCGGATGCACTCGGGGCCGAGAGTATTGGCGACATCGTGCGGATTCTCACGATCTCGGACATCTTCGCGGCCCTGATCGAGTATCGGCACTACAAGCCGACGCTGCCACGCAGCGAAGCCTATGACATCCTATGCGGGATGAGCGGAAAGTTGGAGAAGGCGCTGCTGACCGCGTTCAGGCAGGTCGCTCTCACGAGGTAAGCGCAGCAACCCGTCTCGACCCCAGTCTAGTGCGCGGCGCGATGTCTGGTGCGGCGCGGAACGGTCCGGCAGGCGAGCCCTTCGGCCAGCAGCTTCATGTCCTCGTGCCGGCCGCTGCGGATCAGCCGGCCGAACTCTTCGGGTGTGAAAGGAAGACTTGGATCATCATCGATCGGACGCCGCACTCGCGGGCCGAAGAACCGTCGAACCAGGCTAGCGAGCCGCCGCATGTCAATTCCCTCGCGCCAGCATCAAACCTTTCAGTCCGCACATTGTTCCTCCTGCACGATCGAGATTGCAAGAGGCCGCCAAGCGGTCCGCACCAAAAATTTCGGCGAGAGAATAATCTCCTCTGCCCGCACTACTCGGCGAATCCGACGTAGCGCACGAAATCGTCGTTGCCCTCGCGATCGGAGCGCACCGCGTTCGCGGCAAAGTTGTCGTCAGGATAGCCCATCGCGACGCAGGTCATGATCACCTCGTCCTCCGGAATGTTTACGACCTCGCGCACGATGTCAGAGCGCATGATGCCCTGCCCGTTGATCACCGAACCGAGACCGCGGTCCCAGGCCGCGAGCACGATGCCGTAGCAGAGCGCGCCCAGGTCGAAATGGCAGACCGCGCCGGGATCGAGCACGCGGTCATAGGTCAAGACCAGCGACACCGGCGCATCGAACTGGCGGAAGCCGCGCAGCACCCAGTCCTGCCGCATCGGCTTGTCGTCGCGCGCGATCCCCATCGCGCCGAACAGTTTCTTGGCGACGTCGACTTGCCGGGTCCGGTGCACGCCCTGATACTCGCCGTGACTGACGATGTCGCGCTTCACCTTGGCGCCGCCAACCATCTCCTCCATGTTGCGTCGGCGCAGCCGTTCCAGCGGACCGCCCGTGAGCACGTGGACGTGCCAGGGCTGGGTGTTCATCGACGAGGGCGCACGCTTGGCGCTGTCGATGATCGCTTCGATCACCGCGCGCGGCACCGGCTCGTTCCTGAAGCCGCGCACGCTGCGGCGCGACTGGACCAGCGTTTCGAATTCCACCTCAAGACCTCCCTGCCCGTTCATCCCCTGGCGCGCCAACACGCGAGCGGTTGCCGATGCGGCGCGCAATATCTATGCTAACCCGCAAGCAAGACCAAGAACCCTGTGAGGATCCCATGAAAGCCAACATGGCTGCACCGCTCGATCCCGTCATCGCCCAGATCATTCCGCTGCTGCCAATGCGCGATGCCACGACGATGACGCCACAGAGCGCCCGCGATTCCTTGCGTGCACTGGCTGCCTCACGCGCGGCCATAGCGCCACCACCGGTCGACATCATCGCGGATATCAAGGTGAAAGGCGGCGCCGGTCCGCTGGATGCACGGGTCTACCGCGTCGGCACCACGCCGGCGCCGACCGTGGTGTTCTTCCATGGTGGCGGCTGGGTCGCGGGCGACCTCGAGACCCACGACCGGCAGGCACGCAACCTTGCGATCGAGACGGGCGCGGTCGTCGTCTCCGTCGATTATCGCCGTCCGCCCGAAACGCGTTTTCCCGGCGCGTTCGAGGACGCCTTTGCCGCGGTCAGCGACGTGTTTGGCCGCGTCGCGGAATTTGGCGGCGATGCAAAACGCTTCGGCGTTGCCGGCGACAGCGCCGGCGGCAATCTCGCCGCCACCACCGCGATCGCCTGCCGCGACGCCGGCATCAAGCTCGCGGCGCAACTCCTGGTCTACCCCGTGACCGACGTCCTCGGGAGTTATGCGGACGCGCGCGAGAACGCACGCTTCCCCTCGCGCGCCGAGAATGCCGAAGGCTACTTCCTCTCGCGCGCCGTGATGGAGTGGTTTTGCGGTCATTATCTCGCCGATCCCTCTCATGCGACCGACTGGCGCGTTTCACCGCTGCGCGCGGCTTCGCTCGCCGGCGTCGCGCCCGCGATCGTCACCACCGCCTGGTTCGATCCCCTGCGCGACGAAGGTGCAGCCTACGCACGGGCGCTGGAGGCAGCCGGTGTGCCGGTGAAGCATCATGAAGGCCCCGGCCTGATCCACGGCTATTTCGGCCTCGGCGACGCCTCCGAGGTGGCGCGAGCCGAAGCGCAGCGCGCACGCGCGGACTTCAAGGCGCTTCTCGCGCGCGGCGCCTGAGGGCGATATCCGGAGCGGCAGGATCGACCGCCGCGCCGGCCGGCGTTCAGGACTTGGCAGCGGGCACCTCGAAGAAGCCCGTCGCCTGAACGAGGCGGCCATCGTCGCCGAAACGGCCGAAGCTCTCGCCCGTGACGAACACGCGACCGGCGCCGTCATACATCGTCCAGCGAAAAAGCCCTTGATCATGGTGCTCGAGGAAGCTGTCATTCCTGAAATGCGCGCCAGGAAACTTGAGCTGGGTTTGACCGATGCGCGCCATCAAGGCGTCGCGTCCCTCAACCTGCGAGCCCGGATCGGTATACACGCAGTCCGCGACCACGCTTTGCTCGAGCAGCCGACGCCGCTCGTCCTCATCGATGGGTCCCCACGCCGCCTGATAGGTGTTCCAGGTCTTCAGTCGCGCTTCATCGTTCATCTCGCAGAACCTTTCGTGGCTTCATGCCGCTTTCGGTCATATTGACAATTATTGATACTTTGTCAATATGACCCGACGTTCAGTTCCGACGCTTGTGAGGCTCATGGCTCGTTCCAGCATTTCGAAAGAAGAGCTCGCCGTCGAGGCTGCGACGGAGGTCTTCTCCCGCTACGGCCATGCCCGCACGACGATGGGCGACATCGCCGCCAGGGCGGGAATGTCGCGGCCGGCGCTGTATTTGCTCTTCCCCGACAAGGACGCCGTGTTCGCGGCGGTGATCCAGCGAATGGACGAGCAGAAGCATCGGGAGATCAGGGCCGCAATCGCGCGCCTCGACGGCCTTCACGCCAGGCTGCTCCACGCCTGTAAATCCTGGGGATCGCATGGCTTCGACCTGATCGAGGCGCATCCCGATTCGGCAGATCTGTTCGACCTCCGTTTCCCCGCAGTTCGGAAGGTCTACGACAACTTCCAGTGTTTGGTCGCCGACCTCATCCGCGATCAGGTGAATGCCGCCGGGATAGCGGTCGAGCCGGAGGTGCTGGCGCGATGCCTGGTGTTCGGCATGCGGGGACTGCGCGAAACCGCCAGGAACGGCAAGGAGATGCGGCGGCTGATCGCCGTTCAGGTCACCACGCTCGTCAGAAGCATCAATGACGGCACTTGAGCTTCGAAGAGCCGCCTACCGCGCCTTCCCCGCCCGCTGCGCGTCGGTGTGCCCCCAAGTTTGGTCCCAATCCTGACCGGCGGCATCGACGACGCGGCCGTCGGCTTCGAAGAACTTGTTCGGCACCTGGAAGATCGCCAGGATCAGGGCGCCCTCCGGGCACCAGGCGGCATGCCGGCTGCCCGCCTCGCGCCAGATGAATTCGCCGGCCTTGCAGGTAATCCCCTTGGCCGGTCCCTCGTTGTCGACGAGAGCGCCCTCGATGACATAACTCTGCTCGACGCCGACATGCTCGTGATCGGGCAGCACCGATCCCGGCGCAAAGCGCATCAAGGCCGTCATCAGACCGCTGCTGCGATCGAACAGCAGCGTCTTGGCCTCGCAGCCGGGAAAGCGCGTCTTCTGCCATTCCATCTCTTGCGGCCGAACCAGGTGAGAATGCCGGTCAGAAGCGGCATCCGGCATGTTCGCAATCAGGGTCTCCATTACGATGCTCCCTTTCGGCTAAACTCGCCTGAAGCTAGCAGGATCGCCCGTCCCGGTCAGCGAGCAGTGCAGCAGGCGTCGGCCCTTTCGTACCCGCGGTCGGAAATCGCCAGCAAGACCGGGCGGCAGGCGCTCATCCAGCTTGATTGCGCCACGATTTCCGGCTCCAATCCGCGTGCCATTTCTGGTTTAGGGAGACAATCATGATGAAGCGGATTTTCCTGGCTGCGATCGTTGCCACGTTCGCAGCGGGTTCGGCCCTCGCGGAGGACACCTGCGAAAGCAAGGCGGTCGGCAAGGACGGCAAGGCCCTGGCTGGCGCCGCCAAGACCTCGTTCATGAAGAAGTGCAAAGCCGAAGCCTGCGCGCCCAAGGCCGTCAGCGCCGAGGGCAAGCCGCTCGCCGGCGCCGCCAAGAACAGCTTTATGAAGAAGTGCGAGATGGGCGCGTAAGGCGCCGCAAATTCGCTGCTGCTTTAGCGAGCAATCGCCAGACGAACTGCCACATGGCCGGGCTTGTCCCGGCCATTCGCGTGTGTGTTTCCGTGTGCCGGCTTCCAGACCAAATCATCCGAAAGCAGCGTCGCCCTAGACAGGAGCTCTCGACTGACCGATCATGCGGTGCTGAGCGAAACGGGGCGCATCGACAAGGCTTTCTAGCAAAGGGAACGTCAAGATGTGGCAACCTCGAGTGCGTCATCACTTCATCGCGGCAATGAGCTTGCTCTTCGCGCTGCTCATCGGACTTGAAGCCGCGAACGCGCGGGGCCCGGGACTGCCCAATGTCATGGTGCTCGCAACCGGCGGCACGATCGCCGGCAGCGGGGCGAGCAGCACCACCGTGGTCGGCTACACCGCCGCCACGGTGGGCATTGAGACGCTCCTGAATGCCGTCCCCGAACTGAAAACGGTGGCTAACGTCAAGGGCGAGCAGGTTTTCCAGATCGCCAGCGAGAACATGAACAATGACTACTGGCTCAAGCTTGCCAAGCGCGTCAACACGCTGCTCGCGCAGGACGACGTCGATGGCATTGTGATCACGCACGGGACCGATACGATCGAAGAAACCAGTTATTTTCTGGACCTCGTCGTCAAGAGCAAGAAACCTGTCGTCGTCGTCGGCGCGATGCGGCCGTCGACGGCGATCAGCGCGGATGGACCGATCAACCTCTTCAATGCGGTGATCCTCGCAGGCAGTGACGAGGCCGTCGGCAAGGGCGTGCTCGTTGCTCTCAACGATCAGATCAACGCGGCTCGCGATGTCACCAAGAACAACACCTCGACGGCGGACACCTTCCGTGCCCCGGAACTCGGCTTTCTCGGCTACATGCAGGGCAACAAGCCGTACTTCTATCGTCAATCGACGCGCCGGCACACGGCGGACTCCGAATTCGACGTCTCCAGCCTCGATGTCCTGCCGCAAGTCGACATCGTGTACGGCTACGCCAACATGAACCGGGTCGCGATCGACGCGTTTGTCGCCGCCCGGGCCAAGGGGATCGTGCATGCCGGGGTCGGTGACGGCAGCCTGGCTCGCCCCGCGGTCGAGCCAGCCCTCGACGAGGCCCGCAAGAAGGGTGTCGTGATCGTGCGCAGCAGCCGGGTCGGCAACGGCATCGTCGCGCGCAACGGCGAGGCCAAGGACGACGAGCACGACTTCGTCGTCTCGGATACGCTCAATCCTCAAAAGGCGCGCATTCTGCTGATGCTGGCGCTGACCAAGACGACCGACACCAAGGAAATCCAGCGGATGTTCTATACGTACTAAAGCGTTCGACGCGCGGGCGCTCCACGAACTCGTCTTGCCCGGGCTTGTCCCGGGCATCCACGTTTTTGTTTCGTGCAGCCATGGTCGTGGATGGCCGGGACAAGCCCGGCCATGACGGCGACCCAGTGGTCAATCCCGCTTGAAACGATAATCAAAGGCGGCGCCGAGCGGCCTGATCAGCCCGACCGTCGGCGCCGGGAAATGAATCGGCAGGATCAGCGTGTCGGTGTCGGCGACGGAAGCAAAAAACTTTCGCCGCGACACCGCGGACTGCTTCGCATCCCAATCCGGCTTGGCCGACCAGTCCGGCTCGCGGCACTGGATCTGATGATGCATGAGGTCGCCGGCGACCACCGCGCGGCGCCCCTTCGAAAAGATGTTCACGCAGCAATGGCAGGGCGAATGCCCCGGCGTCGGCGTCAGCGTGACGGTGTCGTCGAGCGCGTAATCGTCATCGACCAGCAGCGCTTGGCCTGCCTCGACGATCGGCAGGCAATTGTCGCGAAACACGGTGCCGGGCGGGTTGCGGCCCTTGGCATGCTCGGCCTCCCAGGCCGCATATTCACCCTTGTGGAAGACGTATTTCGCATTCGGAAACGTCGGCACCCAACGGCCATCGCGCAAGGTCGTGTTCCAGCCGGTGTGGTCGATATGAAGATGCGTGCAGAACACGTAGTCGATCTGCTCGAAGCCGATGCCGAGCGCGAACAGCTCGTTGCGCCAGCGTTCCTTGCCGGGAAAATCGAACGGCGGCGGATGGCCCTTGTCCTCGCCGGTGCAGGTGTCGACCAGGATGGTATAGCGCGGCGTGCGCACCACGAAGGTCTGATAGGTGATGACCATCATGCCGCGCGCGGCATCGAACACCTCCGGCTCCATGGTCGGCAGATGGTGCCTGAACACACCCTCGTCATAAGCCGGGAAAAAATCCTGCGGCCGCCGCCACGGCCCCTCCCGCTCGATCACCGCATCGATGGTGATGTCGCCGATCCGGAGTTGCTTCATGGCTATTTCGCTCCGCTTTTTTGAAACAGCGTAGCGAGAGCCCCTGAAACGTGCAAGCAAGCGAATGGATTGCAAATCTCTCGATCTGGTTGTAGCCCGGATGGAGCGAAGCGTAATCCGGGAAGGTGCTCGCGTGGTTCGCTATCGGCGCAATCTTCTCCCTGGTGGGACCTTCTTTTTCACCGTGACGCTGGATGATCGAAGATCATCCGTGTTGGTCGATCATGTGGACAAGCTGCGCCACGCATTCCGGGTGGCGCGCGCTGAAAGGCCATTCACGATCGAAGCAATCGTGGTCCTCCCTGATCATCTGCACGTCATCATGACGCTGCCGGACAATGACGCTGATTTTTCCGGCCGATGGCGGCGGATCAAGAGCTCCTTCACGCATCAACTGGCTGTTTCAGGTGCCCCCATCTCCCGCAATCGTCGGGGGGAGTTCTCTCTGTGGCAAAGGCGGTTTTGGGAGCACACGATTCGTGACGACGCCGATTTCGAACGCTGCGCCGACTACATCCACTTTAACCCGGCCAAGCACGGGTATGTCTCTTCGCCGGCAGACTGGCCGCATTCATCGCTTCACCGCTACGTCCGCGAAGGCGTGCTTCCGCCCGATTGGGGAGGAGCTGGAGAGATAGTTGGTAGCTTCGGCGAACGCGAAGACTGACCCGGATTACGCTTACGCTCCATCCGGGCTACGAGATTTCCACGGACTCCTGTCGCCCGGATGAGCGAAGCGACATCCGGGGCCGGACCATCCGCAGCGCACGACTAGCCACGCGGCACGAAACCCGGATTACGCTTCGCTCCATCCGGGCTACCGCCGATCACTACGACCGCAACCCCGGCGCTTCCTGCCCCGTGCGCGCGACATATTCGGTGTAGCCGCCGCCGAACTGGTGGATGCCTTCGGGCGTCAGCTCCAGCACGCGGTTCGACAGGACGCTGAGAAAATGCCGGTCATGCGAGACGAACAGCATGGTGCCCTCGAAATCCGACAGCGCCGTAATCAGCATCTCCTTGGTGGCGAGGTCGAGATGGTTGGTCGGCTCGTCCAGCACCAGGAAGTTCGGGGGATCGAACAGCATCTTGGCCATCACCAGGCGCGCCTTCTCGCCGCCCGAGAGCACGCGGCAGCGCTTCTCGACGTCGTCGCCGGAGAAGCCGAAGCAGCCGGCGAGCGCGCGCAGGGAGCCCTGCCCCGCGGTCGGAAACGCATATTCGAGTGACTCGAACACCGTCTGCTCGCCGTCGAGCAAATCCATCGCGTGCTGCGCGAAATAGCCCATTTTGACGCTGCCGCCGACTGCAACGGTGCCCTCGTCCGGCTCGCTCGCACCGGCGACGAGCTTGAGTAGCGTCGATTTGCCGGCGCCGTTGACGCCCATCACGCACCAGCGCTCCCTGCGGCGGATCATGAAATCGAGCCCGTCATAGATCCGCTTGCTGCCGTAGCCCTTGAAGACCTTTTTGAGCGCAACGACGTCCTCGCCCGAGCGCGGCGCCGGTGGGAAGTCGAACGCCACCGTCTGGCGGCGGCGCGGCGGCTCCACCCGCTCGATCTTGTCGAGCTTCTTCACCCGGCTCTGAACCTGCGCCGCATGAGATGCGCGCGCCTTGAACCGCTCGATGAATTTGATCTCCTTGGCGAGCATGGCCTGCTGGCGCTCGAACTGCGCCTGTTGCTGCTTCTCGCTCAACGCCCGCTGCTGCTCGTAGAATTCGTAATTGCCGGCGTAGGTCGTAAGCGAGCCGGAATCGATCTCGACCACTTTCGAGATCACGCGGTTGATAAACTCGCGGTCGTGCGAGGTCATCAGCAGCGTGCCTTCGTAGTCGTGCAAGAACTTCTCCAGCCAGATCAGGCTTTCTAGATCGAGATGGTTGCTGGGTTCGTCGAGCAGCATGACGTCGGGACGCATCAAGAGAATACGCGCCAGCGCCACGCGCATCTTCCAGCCGCCGGAGAGTTTTCCGACGTCGCCGTCCATCATCTCCTGGCTGAAGCCGAGGCCGGATAGCGCCTCGCGCGCACGGCCGTCGAGCGCGTAGCCGTCGAGCTCCTCGAACGCGTGCTGCACCTCGCCGTACCGCGCGATGATCTCGTCCATCTGGTCGGCCTTGTCGGGATCGGCCATCGCGGTCTCGAGCTCGCGCAGCTCGGCGGCCACCGCACTCACCGGTCCCGCCCCGTCCATGACCTCGGCCACGGCGCTGCGGCCGGCCATCTCGCCGACATCCTGGTTGAAATAGCCGATGGTGATGCCGCGATCGGTCGAGACCTGCCCCTCATCGGGCAGTTCCTCGCCGGCGATCATCCGGAACAGCGTGGTCTTGCCCGCGCCGTTCGGGCCGACGAGCCCGATCTTCTCGCCCTTGTTGAGGGCGGCGGACGCTTCGATGAACAGGATCTGGTGGCCGGCTTGCTTGCTGACGTTGTCGAGGCGGATCATGAGGTCTTTTTGGGGGATTGTTGCGTTGCAGCGTCATAGGCCATGCAGGCCGCCAGGGGAAGCCCGGCCGAGCCCGTGTTGTCTGCTCGGAGAGACCTTGGCCGCACGCCGAAGTTGCTGCCTGTGGCTGAAATGACGCACGCCGCCAGCAATGGCCTCGGCTGCGAACAACGGTTCATTGTTCCAGGGGTTCCACTCCGATAGCGTCGCCATGTCGTGCCGCCAATGGCCTGGCAGTCAACAAGACGTCAGGTGGGCAAGTGTCGGGATTTCGGCGGATTTCAACCAAGCGGGCAGCGTGGCTGGCTTCGACTGCCTTGGCGGCGACGCTGGCCGGTACGGCGGCGGCGCAGGCCGCAGATTCGACCTGGTCGACCAGCCCAGGCACGGGCGACTTCAACACCGCCGCCAATTGGAGCCCGGCCGTGGTGCCAACTGGCACCGCGTTCTTTGGCACCTCCAGCACGACGGCAGTTTCATTCTCGGCCGACGCCAGCTTCGGCGGCTGGACCTTCAACAGCGGCGCGTCGACTTACCACTTCACCAATAGCCGGTCTCTTTCCTTCATCGACGCTGGTATCAATGCCCAGGGCGGCCAAGCCTTTATACGCAACGACACAAATGCTCTGAATTTCTACAACAGCAGCACGGCCGGCGCAGGAGTTGCTCCTGCAACTCAATTTGACATCCAGAACGGCGGCAGCGTCAACTTTTACGACACCAGCACGGCCGGTAATTCCCGCATTAGCTTAGGCGGCGGTGGCGCTGCCAACAGGATCTATTTCAACAATTCTAGCACGGCCGGGAACGCGCAAATCAACGCCTTCAGCGGCAGCCCCGCTGTGGTGTTCAAGGACACCAGCTCAGCCGGCACTGCAAGGTTCTTGGTGAACAGCACCGCCACGTTCATCAACGCGAGCAGCGCCGGCAGCGCAGCATTCAACGGCAGTGGCGTTCTGCAATTCTTCAATAACAGCACAGCCAGCAGCGCCGATGTCACCCTGCAATTGGTCCAGTTTTTCGACGCGAGCAGTGGCGGCAATGCAACTCTGAGGACTTTTGCGGGCGGTGTCGTTGATTTCTCGGCCCTAACATCCGCGGGGACGACTGCCGGCTCGATCAGTGGCACGGGCACGTTCAACTTTGGCACGAAAACGATCACGGTTGGCGGCAACAACCAGTCGACCACAGTTGCTGGTACGATCGAAGGAATCGGCGGTGCGCTGGTCAAGACCGGCACCGGCATGCTGACGCTGTCGGGCACAAACACCTACGCGGGCGGCACCACGATTTCCGCAGGAACCTTGCAGATCGGCGATGGCGGCACCATCGGCTCGGTCCTCGGCAACATCACCAACAACGCGGCGCTAATTTTCAACCGCTCGGATGCGGTCACCTTTGGCAACGCCATCGGCGGCAGCGGATTGGTCTCCAAGCAGGGCACCGGCACGCTGACGCTGTCGGGCACAAACACCTACACCGGCGGCACGACTGTCAACGCAGGTGTGCTTGTGGTGAACGGCTCGATCGCATCGTCGGTGCTGACCGCCGTCAGCAGCGGCGCCACGCTGTCGGGAATCGGCACCGCCGGCAATACGGTTATCAACAGCGGCGGCACGCTGGCGGCGGGTGACGGCTTCGCAGGTACGTCGCTGAACGTAACCGGCAGTCTCGCCCTTCAGTCCGGCGCCATCTACATGGTGCAGATCAACCCCGCAACGTCGAGCTTCACCGACGTGACGGGAACGGCCACGCTGGGCGGAGCAACCGTCAAGGCGACCTACGCCAATGGCAACTACGTCGCCAAGCAGTACACGATCGTGACAGCAGGCAGCGTCAGCGGCACGTTCGGATCGGTGGTCGACACCAACCTGCCCACGAACTTCCACACGACGCTGAGCTATGATCCCACCCACGCCTATCTGAACCTGGTCCTGAACTTTGTCCCGCCAGGCGGCGGATTGAGCGGCAACCAGAACGGCGTCGGCAATGCCATCGTCGGCTACTTCAACACCAATGGCGGCATTCCGCTGGTCTATAGCGGGCTGACACCGGCCGGCCTGACCCAGGCCTCGGGCGAGACCGCGACGGGGTCGCAGCAGACCACTTTCAACGCCATGACCCAGTTCATGAGCATCATGACCGATCCGTTCACGCCCGGACGCGGCGACGGCGTCCATGCGCCGGCCTATGCCGAGGATAATGTTGCCGCCAACGCCTACGCCTCGTCAGGCAAGCCGCGCAGCAAGAACGAGCGCGACGCTTATGCCGCGATCTACAGCAAGGCGCCGCTGCGGAGCAATTACGATCCGCGCTGGAGCGTGTGGGCGGCCGGCTTCGGCGGCGCGCAAACCACCGATGGCAACCTCGCGGCAGGCTCCAACACCAGCACCAGCCGCATCTTCGGCATGGCGGCCGGTGCCGACTATATCCTTTCACCCAACACCGTCGCAGGCTTTGCGCTCGCTGGTGGCGGCACCAGTTTCAACGTCGTCAATGGCGGCAGCGGTCGCTCCGACCTATTCGAGGCCGGCGCCTTCGTGCGCCACAATGTCGGCGCGGCCTATGTCTCGGGCGCGCTGGCCTATGGCTGGCAGGACGTCACCACCGACCGCACCGTGACGATTGCCGGGGTCGATCGCTTGCGCGCGCAGTTCAATGCGAACGCCTATTCCGGTCGCCTCGAAGGCGGCTATCGCATCGTGACGCCGTGGATCGGCGGCATCGGCCTCACGCCCTATGCGGCCGGGCAGTTCACAACGTTCGACCTGCCTGCCTATGCCGAGTCCGTCGTCTCCGGCACCAACACCTTTGCGCTGGCCTATGGCTCCAAGAGCGTCACGGACAGCAGGAGCGAACTCGGCATCCGCGCCGACAAATCCTGGGCGATGCCGAACGCGATCCTCACCTTGCGCGGCCGTGCGGCCTGGGCGCACGACTTCAACCCGGATCACGCCATCAACTCCGCCTTCCAGGCGCTGCCCGGCACCAGCTTCACCGTCAACGGCGCAAGGCAGGCCAGCGAGTCCGCGCTGACGACGGCGTCCCTCGAAATGAAATGGATGAACGGCTGGTCTGCGGCAGGCACCTTCGAGGGCGAGTTCTCCGAGGTCACGCGCTCCTACGCCGGCAAGGGCGTGGTCAGATACGCCTGGTGAGAGGCGTCCTCCCAGAAGCTTACGGCTTGTAGACCTCGACCGTCTGCATCATGCCCATCTCCTCATGGTTCATCATGTGGCAGTGGAGCATGTAGACACCGGTGAAATCGATAAAGCGCGAGCGGAACACGACCACGCCGCCCTTGCGCTCCACGATCACGGAATCCCGCCATTCCGGCACCGCCAGCGCCTTGCCGTTGGCCGAGATCACCTGGAACGGGTTGGTGTGGATGTGGAAGACGTGGTCGTCATGCTCATGCGTATTGACGATGGTCCACTCCTCGACCGCGCCCAGCTTGACCCGCTGATCGATGCGGCCGGGGTCGAACTTCTTGCCGTCGACGAAGAACTCGAATTCCTGCCAATGGCCGGCGGCATCGGCCTCCGGCGCGGTGGCCGACAGCACCACCTTGCGGCGGTTGGTGATCTCGGAGTCCTTGATGGTCGCGAGCGGCGCTGGTGGCAGGGCGCGCGGCAGCTGCATGTCCATCGGCGCGCCTGACACCACGACCCGCGCCAGAGGCCCCACCGGCGAAGGATGCCCCTGGTCGTAGGGCGCCGCGTTGAAGGCGTAGGTGCCGGGGCTGCCTGCTTTCACCAGAATATCGGCGCGCTGCCCCGGCGCGATCAGGACCTGCTTGAGCGGCTGCATGGCACCGAGCTGGATGCCGTCATAGGCGATCGCATGCAGATCGTGCTTCTCGAGGTCGAGCAGCATGTCGTCCTGATAGGCGGCGTTCAGGATGCGCCAACGCTGCACCTCGCCGGGCCGCATCTCGATCATTGGCCGGCGCTGGCCGTTGATGGCGAGAAAGCGCGTCGCAGTCTCGGGAAACAGCGTCTCGAAATTTTCGACCATGCCGTTGGCATCGTAGACCACCTGGGTCAGCACCATGAGGCGTTCGCGGGCTGTCGCGATCTCGGGGACGTCGACGAAATCGCCCTCGATGACGACGGCGCCGACCATGCCGGAGGACATCTGGATGTCGGCGCTGCCGTGGTGATGCGGGTGATACCAGTAGGTGCCCCTGGTGTGGTCGGCCGGCAGGGTGATTTCGATGTTGTAGCTGCGGCCCGGCGCCATCGAGCGCATGACGTTGTCGGAAATCCCGCTCGGGCTGGTATGCGCGCCGTGGAAGTGGAAATTGGTGTTGTTGAACTGGTGCGGATGGCTGATGTCGGCCGGCAATCCATCGCGGTTCGGCGGCAAATCGTTGATCATCTTGATGCGCAGGGTTTCGCCGGGCTTCATGCGCAAGGTCGGGCCGGGGCTGCCGCCGTCATAGGATCTGACATAGAGCCGGACGCCGCCGATCTGGCGATAGGCGTAGCCGACCCGCAACGTCGTGCTCAGCACGCCATTGACGGACCGCCGCACCTCGGGCTCGACCAGCGCCTGGTCCATGGCAGGAACGGGCGTTTCAGCGACCATCCCCATGGTCGGCGACATGTCCGCGGTGTGGGACATGCCAGCATGGTCGTGCACGGCGTGCTGGGCGTTCGCGGCACCTGCGAACAGCGACAACGCGCCGGCTTTGAGACCGCAATCGAGCAACTGGCGGCGCGACAATGTCATAGTCCCTGTCACGCTGGTGACTGAAGCTGCACCGTTCGAATCGTGCTGCATTTGCGTTTCGCCCCCTGTTGCCTGACGGTCTTCCGTTCGATTCGATTTTAAAGCAAGCTCGAAACCGCAATTCGAGCCGTAAGCGTATCACATTCATTGGTTGTAAACCTCCTCGCCCGTTCTATCGTCAATGGATCGTAATGGATTCGGCGCTCGCGCTGGTCCGTGGCCTGCGTACATCGAATGCTGCCAGCATCCCGATGTTCTCGAAACTCTGTCCAAGGATCTGATCATGACGCCTTCGCGACGTGAGTTCGTGAAGTGGTTATCGGCGGGAGGCATCTCGGTCAGCCTGTCACATCTGGCGTCCGCGGCGGGCGTTCCCTTCGCAGCGCACGAAACGCTGCCTGGACGCGGCAAGTTCAATCCCGCGACAACGGGCGCCGGCCGTGTCGACGGCGTCGCCAAGGTCACCGGTGCGAAGCTTTACGCGTCCGACTTCCGCGCCAACGACCTGCCGGGCTGGCCGCAAGCCACCTCGCACGCCATCCTGGTCCGCGCCAATGACGCCACGCATGTCTATACCGGGCTGGACCTCGGCCGCCTCGGCGGCGCGCTCAAGCCGTCGGTGGTAGTGACAGCCGCCGATCTCGATCGGATCGGGACGCAGGTGCCGGAATTCTATGCGGGCGACCTGTTCTGTCCGATCGGCAAGACGCCGCTTTATCTCGGGCAGCCGGTCGCGCTTTTGATCTTCGAAAAGTTCGATGCCTTCGACCAGGCGCGTCTCGCGCTGCGCGACGGCACGTTCGTCCAATTCGGCGAGGAGACCGGGCCTGTCGTGGTGCCCGATTACGGGGCCTTCCGCTTCACCCGCGTGGCAGGTCCCTCGCCTGACCAACCGGACGTCTATTCGCCGCTCCAGGCCGGCTGGGTCTCGCCCAAGAAGGTGCAGAGCGCGGCGCTGCCGGTGTGGTCGCCGCTCGCGAAGGACACGCCGGCGGATTACGCCAAGGCGGCGAAATATGGCGAGCAGATCCGCGCCGAGCTTGCAGCGGATGACCCATCCATGCTGGTGCTCGACCGCGAGTTCGAGACGCAATCGGTCGACCCGATGTTCCTGGAGCCGGAATGCGGGCTCGCCTGGTACGACGGCAAGGGCGGCAATCTCGAACTGCTGCTCGGCGTCCAGTCGCCCTACGAAGCGGCGGAGTCGATCGCGCATCTCTTCGGCAAGGCCCGCGCGCCCTACAAGCCGGCACACATCAACGCGCAGTTCGCCCATGTCGGCGGCGGCTTTGGTGGCCGCGATCACACGCCTTTCATTCTGTATGTGGCGCTCGCGGCGGTCTGCTTTCCCGGCAAGCCGGTGCGGCTGGCGCATGACCGTTACCAGCAGTTTCAGGCCGGCATCAAACGCCACGCGATCAAGATGCGCTCGCGCATCGGCATCGATCGCGCGACCGGCAAGATCAAGGGGTTCGCTGCCGATCACGTGCTCGACGGCGGCGGGCTCGCCCATTTCTCGGCCAGCGTCGCCGTCGTCGCAGCCACCGGCGCGATCGGCATCTACGACATTCCGAAGGTCGACGTCAGGACCGTCGCGGTGCACTCGCGCGGCGTGAGCGCAGGCTCGATGCGGGGCTACGGCATCCTGCAAGCCATGACGGCGCTGGAGGTCCTGATCGACGAAGCCGCCTCCGAGCTCAAGCGCGACCCGATCGAATTCCGGCGGCGTAACGCGCTGCCGCAGAACGGTCGGACCATGACGGGCAATCCCTACATCGTCTCGGTGCGCACGCCCGAAATCCTCGACAAGCTCGAGAAGCACCCGATCTGGCAGCAGCGGGCACAGTTCAAGCAGACCTCGTCGGATCGGCTGGTCGGCACCGGCGTTGCCTGCGTGACGAAAGACTATGGCTCCGGTGCGGACGGCTCGCTCGGACGCGTTGAGCTCGCCCCCGACGGCAGGATCGTCATCTATTGCGATCACGTCGAGATGGGCAACGGCATCGGGACGGCGCTGGCCAACCGGGTCGCCGGCCATCTCGGCGCCATCGCCGACGAGGTCTCGGTCGCTCGCGTCGACAGCTATGACATGCTCGGGCTGGTCACATCAGGCGATCCCTCCACCATGGACCAGAAGACCCAGGACGCCGCGGAGAAAAATCCGCGCTGGGTGCCCGCGATCAGCTCGCCGACGAGCTCCTCGATCGGCGCGCATGTCGGCACGCATTCGGCCGCGGAAGCCGCCCGCGTGATTTTCCGCTTCGGCCTGTGGCCCGCGGCGCTTGAGCTGTGGCGCGTCGCAAAGACCGATCGGCGCGCGGGGCAATGGGACGCCGCAAGCTGGCAGAACGGCCAGCTCACCATGCCCGGCCTCGAACCGCTGGCGCTGCCGGTACTGGCCGCAACAGCTCACGCGCGCGGCTTCGTCACCGGTGCGGTTGCGCACAGCTTCTCGCGCTGGGCGTGGTCGCGGGCACGCTTCCCGGTGTCCGGCGAGCAATACCGCGCCGAGATCGATGCGCTGGCGATCCGCAAAGGCAACGGCAAGTTCGAGCGGATCAACCGCACCACCGTCAAGTTTCCGCCGACCGACAACAACCGGATTGGCACCGCCTACACCTCGATGTGCGGCACGGTCGTCCGCGTCGAGATCGAGCGCGCAACCGGGAGCTTGCGCATCGCCAAGGCCTACAGTGTGTTCGAATGCGGCACCGCGCTCGTGCCCGAGGTCGTGATGGGCCAGGCCGAGGGCGGCTTCGCCATGGGCGTCGGCTACGCGCTGCTCGAAACCCTCCCACCGTTCGAGGGCGGCCCCGGCAACGGCGAATGGAATCTCGGGCGCTATCTGGTCGCACGCGGCTCCGACCTGCCGCTCCGCGATCTCGAGATCGAGATGCTGAAGCCGCTAGTACCAGACGAAGCGCCGAAGGGCATGGCGGAGGTCGTGATGATCCCGATCGTGCCGGCGCTGATCAACGCCATCCACGACGCCACCGGCCATCGCTTCCGTGCGCTGCCGGTCACCGCAAGCCTGTTGAAGGGAGTGCTCGCGTGACGACCCTCAGCCTCACCATCAACGGCCAGAAGCACGGCCCGATGGACGTCCGCGACGATCTCTCGATGAACGATTTTCTGCGCGAGATGCTGGGAATGACCGGCACCAAGTTCGGCTGCGGCGCCGCGCAATGCCTGAGCTGCGCCGTCATCATCGATGCGCCCGACGGCACCAGCACCACCAGCCCGACCTGCGTCGCGCCGGCCGTGAATTTCGACGGCAAGTCGATCCGCACCGTCGAGGGGCACGCGCGGGACGGCGAGCTCTCGACCCTGCAAAAGGCCTTCATCGAGCATTTCGCCTTTCAGTGCGGCTATTGCACCGCCGGCTTCCTCAATGAGGGCCAGGTCCTGCTGGAGCGCCTGTCGCGGACACCGGTCGCGCGCGAGGCGCTGGAGCAGACCATCGCGGGTGCGCTCGACGGTCATCTCTGTCGCTGCACCGGCTACGTCAAATATCACGAGGCGGTGCGCGACGTGATCCTCGCCGACTCGAAGCGCTACCTCATGGCCACCAAGTGACGCGCATCATGATCTCCGACGTGCGGTTCAAGATGATTGCCGTGGTCGCCGCCCTCGCCGGCAGTTTCGGTGCAGGCTACGCGGCGTCGGAGACGGCAGGTCACGCCCTCGCCTCGCCCGAGAGCTTTGCCTCGATCGGCGACACAGAGAAGCGCTCGGCCGCAATCTTCACCGAGCTCGGCAAGGTGCTGACGCATCCGCGTTGCACCAATTGCCATCCGGCCGGCGACAGGCCGCACCAGGGCGACAATGCCCGCCTGCATCAGCCGCCGGTGACGCGCGGCGCTGACGGCCACGGGCTCGAGGCGATGCGCTGCAACACCTGCCACCAGAAGGCCAATTTCGAGCCCGGCCGCATACCCGGCCATCCCGAATGGCATCTCGCCCCGCGCGAGATGGCCTGGGAGGGCAAGACCGTCGGCGAGATCTGCGAGCAGATCAGGGATCCCGCGCGCAATGGCGGGCGCAAGGTGGAAGACCTGATCGACCATATCGGCAAGGACACCCTCGTCGGCTGGGCCTGGAAGCCCGGCTTCGGCCGCTCGCCCGTGCCGGGCACGCAACAGCAGGCCGGCGCGCTGGTCGAGGCCTGGGTGAAGACCGGAGCGGCCTGCCCGGCGCCGTGACGTCGAAGCGGTCCGTCCCGCGAACGGAGTTCAGTCGAACTTGTAGTTCACGCCGAGCGTCATCAAGTCATGGCACTGCTTGATCGTTTCCAACGGCACCGCTGCCACCCGAGGGGTTCACCACGCATATCGCACCACGCCCTTGCCGGCGTAGCTGCGCGTCACGCTGGAGAACTCGCCTTCGAATGTCGCGGCGGTCGACCAGCCGTTCATCCATCTGGTTTCGGCGGATGCCGTGACCAGCGCGGAGTCGAAAGCCTGCGCCGCGCCGTTGACGAAGAAGCTGGCGCCCGGCAGCGTCTGGAACGTCGCACCGATGCCGCGGTCGGGATTGAAATCATGCGCCCAGGCCACGCGGCCGCGCAGCGTCAGCATCGCGCTCTGCATGGCAAAGGATTTGTCGGCGCGGACGCCGAGTTCGCTGCGCGCGTCGGTCACGCTCTTCGCATTATAAGCGAGTGCAAAGGTGTTGGCGCCCGAGACGACACCTTCCGCATAGGCCGGCAGGTCGAAGGTGGTGAACTGGCCTGCGGCGTACGGCGTGAAGCCAATCCCGCCGATCACGGGCGCGACGAAGCGATAACCGCCCTCGGCGCGACCCGAATAGGCATTGGCATTGAACTGTGCGCGCAGGCGATCGATGCCGGCGATGGTGACGGTGCGATCGGTGGTGACGTCCTGCCAGCCATAGGCGAGCGCGCCGGACAGATAAGCCGCGCCGAGCGTGTGGCGCACGAAGGCGCCGGCCTGGAACAGGTCGGAGCGTCCGCCGCCACCGTTGACGACGCTGAAATTGGTGCCGCCGCCGGCAAGTGCAAAGCCGACCAGCGTGTCGCGCGAGATGCGATAGTCGGCGCCGACAGCGGTGCCATAGAGGCTGCTGCTGGTGTTGTTCGAGCCGGCGATCGAGTTGCCGTCGGTCTTCTGCGAGCCGCCGAAGCCCGCCGCCCACACGCTCCAGCGCTGCTGGAACGGCACCGCAACTGGTGCCTTGGTATAGATCGCCGCCAGCGCGTCGTTCGGGCTGCGCTTCCTCGCGGCATAGGCGAGCGCTTGCTCGTCGGCGTAACCGGTTGCGTTGCCGCCGGCGGTTGCACCGTCACCGCGCCCGGCGATGAACGGATCGGTCATCAGCCCCATGAACTGGTTCATCGCATTGAAGGTGGACTGCTGCGACCCGGTCGCGGTTTCGCCGGAGACCTGCGTCAGGGCGTTGGCGAGACCGGAGCCGGTCAGAGCGAACAGCGCGTTGAAGCCCGCCGGCATGTTGGCGCCGGCCAGGAGCGCATTGTCGATTCCGGCCGCGACGTTCTTCTGGTTGATATTGGCATTGGCGGGCAGGTTCGGCGACAGCAGGCCGGGATCGACCGTCAGTAATACCTCGTTGCCGACATAACTCACCCGCGCATTGCGGGCGAAACTGTTGCCGGCGAGAACGCCCGCCGTGTCGAAGGTGCCGTTGACGGTGCCCGCGATCATGATGGTGTAGGTGGTGGTTGCGCTGATGCGCGCCAGCGGATCGACCGTGACCTTGCCCGCAAGGTTGGCGGTGCCGGTCACAACCGTCATGTCGCTCGATGCGCCCGATATCTGCACCAGATAGGTCGATGCCGCCGTCAATGTCAGGCTGCCGCTCACCGTCAGCGTGCCGATCGAATTGCCCGGCGCCAGCGTGCCGCCGTTGACGTTGGTGTTGCCGACGATGCCGCTGCCGCCGAGCGTGCCGCCGGGATTCACGGTGACGCCGCTTGCCGAGGTGATATCGCCGTTGACCGCCAGCGTGCCGCCGTTCACGGTGGTCGCGCCGGTGTATGTGTTGATAGCGGACAGCGTCATCGTGCCGGTACCAACCTTGACGAGTGAGGCGCCGGTGCCGCCGACAGCGCCACCGTCGGCAATGACACCGGTGACGTTGGTGGAGAGGTTGTTGCCGCCGACCGTCAATTCGTTCTGACCAAGGCTGAAGAGCCCGGCGCCATTGATCGAGCCGGCGCTGAGCTTGTGATCATTGTTGGGCCCTGTCGAGTCGCTGAAATCCGTAACGCTCGAAGCGCCGTTGGTGATGGCGGCGTTGCCGCCCGTCGCGAAGTTAGCGAATTCCAGGCTGCCGTTGTTGATGATGGTGGCGCTGCCGCCTGTGCTGGTGTCAGCGAATTGCAGCCCGTTGTTGTTGATGATGGTGGCGCTGCCGGCGGTGCTGGCGTCCAGGAAGTCGAACCCGCCACCGTTGGTAATGGCGGCGCTGCCGGCCGTGCTGGTGTTCGAGAACACCAACGACCCGGCACTGATAGCGATAGTTGCGTTGCCCGCCGTGCTGCTCATGGCAAATGTAAGGCCGTTGCTGCTGGCGATGATGGCGCTGCCGGCGGCGTGCTGGTGTCGCGGAATTGCAGTAGATTGCTATTGGTGATGCCGGCGCTGCCGGCCGTGCTGCTGTCGCGGAATTGCAGTACCCCGCTAGCGCTGATGGCTGCGCTGCCGGCCGTGCTGCTGTTGCGGAAAATGACGACGCTACCGGCTGCCCCGTTGATGGTGGCGCTGCCCGCCGAGCTGGTGCCGTTGAAGGCAACGGAGCCGCCGACGATGCTGGTGATGGCGGCGCTGCCTGCCGAGCTGCCGTCGCTGAAAACGAGCGAGCCATTGCGGTTGATGATCGTGGCGCTGCCGGCCGTGCTGCTGTTAGCGAAACTGATGGTGCTGCTGAAGCTGTTGGTGATGGTGGCGCTGCCGGCCGTGCTGCGGTCGTTGAAACCGATCGTGATGCCGTTTGCAGTGTTAGTGATGGTGGCGTCGCCCGCCGAGCTGCTGCCGTTGAAAGCGATGGAGCTCCGGAAGCCGCTGTTGGTGATCGTGGCGCTGCCGCCCTGAACGCTAATGCCGGCACCGCTGAAAGTGAGAGTTTGAAGGAAGTTGTGGTTGTCGAGAACATAGTTCGAGGCGCCTGGACTGAAGGTCCAGCCGCCGACCGTGGTGTCGGCCGAGAGCGTCAGCGCGGTCGTGTTCGAGCTGCCAAACAATGCGGTGCCGACTGGCACCGTCGCCGGGGCCCAGTTTGCGGCGGTGTTGTAGTCGGCAGTGCCAGGGTTGGCCAGCCAGGTCGCATCCTGTCCCAACGCCGGGACCGCGATCCCGACCAATCCGGTTGATGCCAAAGCCAGCAGCGCGGCCCGTCCGTTCGAAAACCGTCCAAAGCCCGACATTGCCCCACCTGACATCTTGTTGTGAATGCTGCTGCTGTTTTGCAGCCGCGTCGTCGAACCGAGCTTGACCTTCATGCCGTAACTCCAGAAACGCTCTTGTTTGCCGTGTCGACGACAGGGAATGTCTCGCGACCGGAGCACGAAACAGAAAAGCGTTGCATGGCTGGATCCTTGAAAACGGCAAACAATCGTCACGGCCCGACGATTGCGAGGCGGGGTGGTATATCGGCAACGTGTTCTGCACGCGCTTAAGTTCTGCGGAGGCCCGCTCAACTATGTCGTTACGCAGAGAGAATCCGTCTTCCCAGTCACCGCGCCGAATATCGCGTCACACGAGGGGTCTGAGAACTACCTAGAAAGGTGGTTCGCTACGATTTATGAGCGCCGGCGCATCGACTCCGCGGATCGGTTTGCAATCCAGGAGCGCCGTCAATCGCACGACAGGCATATCGGCTCAGGTTGGGAATGCGCGCCCTCGTTGCTCGAAACATGTCCGCAGATGATCCAGGCGGCGGCGTGCACGATGAGGAATGCGGCGGCGACTGCCAGCAGCCAGCCCGTTTCATTGTGGGCATGGGATCGGGCCGCCAATCTTGTTTGCGTCGTTCTGCTCGTCACCATTCTTGTTCTCCGGACGTTTTTTGGCTTCGTTTCCGAGCAAATGCTCACATTGGCGTATGACGCGGCTTGCCAGGCGGCGCCGCGACGCATGCAGTGCCGAGATGATGAAAGCGACGATGCCGTGCTCTTCTGGCTCGACGAGCCGATCAGAAACCCGGCAGGCTGGCCGGATCATGAGATTTCCATGCCAATCAACTTCCGAGAGCGACGGAAACGCGTGCAAAAGCGGCTTGATCAGGGAACGCTAACGCCCAGGGCGGATCGACACCCTTGCCGGTGGATGCTGCGCAAAGGCTGAGAGTGTAATCAGCACCGCGGATGACAGGGCGAGGAAAAAACCGCACCGCCGTCGCCTCTCCGTCCGGCCTTCGCCAGGCCTTTTAGGCCGGCGCGCGCCCGTCGTTGTACGCATCGTCGATCTCCCAATGTCGTTACGCTGAGAGAATCTGTATTCCCGGTAACCGGGCCGATATCGCGCCATTTTGTGCATCTGAGAACTACCTGGAAAGGTGGTTCGCTGTACTTTATGTATGCTCGCGCAGGTCGGAGGCCTCTGGGGTCGCCTCTGGGTTCGGCGGCCGGCACAATCTGGAAATGACATGCATCTCTCCACGGATCCCATCGATCCGCTAAATCAGGACGTCTATGCGCTCTGGGATCAGCTGGCCGACTTCTCGGTCGCCGACAGTGACGCTGCGCTGACCCACCTGCTGTCCGCACTGCGCACCATGTTGTCGGCACGCAATGTGCTGTGGGGCGTGGTCGTGCGATTGCCTTCGCCGAAGCGGACCGATCCCCTGCTCGGCTGGCGTCCGCGTCTCGTCAGGGTGCTGGACCCGATACCGGCGGTGGCGGCATCCGTGCAGAAGCAGTACGATACGCTCTGGTCCGACGAGGTCGACCTGTCCCAGATATTGTCAATGTCGGGCGACGAGCCGTTCCGCGTCCGCCTGCTGTTCGAAACGCTGCCGCCGGAATGGTTCAAGGGCAAGCACTATCGGCGCCACTATCTGGACGTCGGCTTCGCCGACAGCATCTCCGTGCGCATTGCGCTCAATGACGATTTGAGGATTCGCCTGTTCGTATTTCGTGATGCGCAGCAACCCCGCTTTACGGCACAGGACGGCCAGCGTCTGGGCTTCGTGATGCGCGCCTTGAGATGGTTTCACCGTCAACAATTGCTCAGCCACGGACTGCTCATCGCCAACGCGCCCCTCACACCCGCTGAACGCCGCGTGTTGCTCGGACTGCTCGCCGGGGACACGGAAAGGCAGATCGCGCAGAAGCTCGAGCAAAGTCCGAACACCACGCATTTCCACGTCAAGTCGATCTACGCCAAGTTCGCCGTGCGCAGTCGCCAGTCCCTCGCCGCGCTGTGGCTCGGCAGGCTGCGATAACGGCTGAAGCCGCAGGGCTGCCCTGGATGCCCTTCCCTTTCTGGCTCGTCTCGGACCTCGCTGAGATGCAGGAAGATGAATACGACAGCGATCGTTGGTCACGTTGGCGCTCGTAGACTTGCCGAGGACAGCCAATTCTCGATTCGATGCGCACTTTCGGTTAGTCCCGCTGCGCGGATCATGGCTTCCCGAAGGGGGCCATGGGGCAGCCTGTTTGCATCGCCTTCGAGGCGGTTAGCCTCGAGCATAAGCCTATTCTGCAACGACAATTTGGGTTGTACGGCTTTGGTGCGCATAGTGCTCTCCGGGTAGGAGGCGGGAGCGCGATACTCTCAGTCACCGATAGATGCCGATGGCGGGGCGGTGATCGGCTGAGTCTACGCCCTATATGTGGGTTAAGCCACTGATGCCTTGGACAAGCTGAGCGATTGCGACAAAGAAAGGCAGGACGGGGCTAAAATCAAACCGGGCCACTGAGGTGGGAAACAGGCCAGCGCCCTATCGAGGCCGAAATAGGCCGCTCTGAGTTTCGAAATTCCGCCTAAACGAAAACGCCACCAAGCCCAATAATGCTCAGTGGCGCCACGTTGGAACTGGAAACCGCAATCCTCCAGTAGACATTGGTCGGACCGCCGGCGTTTAGGTTCAACGCGGCCTCACTGTTGCTCGGGTTTGCAATGGAAAGCGGCCTTCTTGGCAGGCGCAGCTTCGATTAATTCAGTTATGCCATCGAGCGTAATTCGGTCGGTGATACGTGATGCTATGTACTTGTACCGCGCAATGCGCTGGTCGATCTCGTCACATTTCTCACACATAGCTCACCGCGATTGTCAAAGGCGGGAGCGTGCAGGACTCTCTGTCACCGATAAAAGCCAAGGACCGGGCGGCGATCACGAGACTCTAAACCAGATACTCAGTTCCAGATACAGGAACGAATTTGGGCCACTTCTAAATCAATTTGGGCCGGTAGCGTGGGAAACCGGCTCAACGAGGCAATCTTAGAAGTGATCGCCAGCTCGGAATTTGCAGGTCATGGTCCGCCTTGGGTCACCTGACGAGATCGCCGTCCGGGTCTAGAATGCAGACCTCCGGACATCCTGCCGTGGCAGGCCGCGCTGTCGCCGCGCTTCACGCAGGAGCGCCGAGGGCGAGAACACTGAAGGGATGGAGTAATGCTTGCGGTCGAGTATTGGCGGGGTCAGCATGGAAGGGATCGGGTTTCATGACGATTTCAGGCCGGGCGGCCCATTGGGAGAACGTATACGAGAGCAAGGGCGAACGCGAGTTAAGCTGGTTCCAGGAGAGCCCGTCGCCTTCGCTCGGATTGATCGCACTGGCCGCCGCAGAGCTTACCTCACCGATTGTTGACATCGGCGGTGGGGCGGCTCGGCTGGTCGATGCGCTGCTGGCGGCTGGATATGCAGATCTGACCGTCCTTGATCTGTCCGACGCGGCGCTCGCGGCCTCGCGTGCACGGCTCGGTGCCGCTGGCGACGCCGTGCATTGGATCGTCGCCGATGTGACGACATGGCAGCCAGCGCGCCATTATGACATCTGGCACGACCGTGCAGCGTTCCATTTTCTCACCGCGCCGGAAGAACAAGCGGCTTATGTCGCGTGCGTCCGAAGAACCGTAAAAATTGGCGGTCATGTCATCATCGGCACATTCGCAATCGATGGTCCGGAGAAATGCAGCGGCTTGCCCGTGACACGTCACACCGCTGACAGCATCACCGCACTGCTCGGCGCCGGCTTCACATTGACGGATCATCGGCGTCATAAGCACGCGACGCCGTGGCAATCGGTACAGAATTTCCAGTTCAGCAGCTTCATCAGATCATGCTGAATTTCACGCTGCAGCCCACGTCTGCAGGGCCACAACTTGCGAATTGCACAGATCACTCGCTTCGGGCCAAAAGCCGCTGTCGTCAGGCGGCCAGCGTTGATACCCTAGTGGATGGCTGCCAGGGCGGTTACGACAATGAGGATGACCGTTACGAGGGCACCTGAAACATAGAGAATGGTTCTGACGCTGCCGCCTTTGGCCGCGTTACCGCCGCGCAAATAGACCGCAACGTGGATCAGACGAATTGCGACATAGACCCATACAAGCGTTGCAAGCGTGACGGGTCTTACCCCTACCAACGTAGCCAGGACTGTCGGGACGACAAAAGGCGGCAGCGCCTCCACTGCGTTCATGTGGACGCGATCGATCCGGTACAGCAGGTTATCGTCATCCAACGGCAAGACAGGTCCGGAGAGTGCCCCGGCCCTGCCTTTGGAGAATCCTGAATAGACCGCCAGCAAAATTGACAGGAGGCAAAGGGCAAGCACCCCGACAATGCTAAGCCAGTAGGCTGTCATAAGGACCTCCGCAAATGCGATCACGTCGCATAGGTTACGCGGATATCAAGCCTCGCGGGCTATCCGCTCGGCGAACCGTTTCAGGTAGAGCGGCCAACCCTGATCGCCTTCAACGCCTTCGCTCACGCCTTCCCAACCTTGGCCATGACGTTCGAGGTGACGGTGCTCAAGTTCCAATCGAGTCCGGCTTGGCGTCTCGGCAATGAACCGCACCTCCCATTCACTGGTCTTGTCTGGATCGGTTTCGATTTGCCAGCGCGGGCTGATGTCCCAGCTTAGAAGCACGCGATTCGGCGGCTCAAAAGCCAACACACGCGCCCAGCGGCATTCGCTGCCGTCGACACCTCGATCATAGATGTGACCGCCGACCCGGGGCTCGAACACGGTCTCTGCGATGGGCACGGAGAGCAGATTGTGCTCGCGTGGTTTGAAGCTGCCGAAGTCTTCCGTAAAGACCTTAAACGCGCGCTCGATAGGCGCCTCAACCACGATCGATTGTTTGATGGGTGCCGCCGATACACGGATGCTCATTTCTGGTCCTCCACTGATTTTTCTACGGCCACTTTGTACGCAGCCAGTGTGCTGCTCCAGAACCGGTCAAGCCAGGCGCGCATCTGGCTGAGCCCCGCTGGATCGATGTGATAAATGTTGCTGGCTCCCTTCGGCTCGGCACGAACCAAATGAGATTCGCGCAGCACCTTCAGATGCTGAGAGACGGCTGACTGGGAGACAGTCAGTTCACGGGTGAGTTCAACGACAGTGCGCGGCCGCGCGCCCAGCAATGCGAATATTCGTCTGCGGGTCGAATCGCCCAGAGCGGCCAGTTGCACGCTGTCTTTCGCCATGCTTCGCCGAAGGGTTGCCGTTACGGTAGCGGATCTATCATTAGCCATAACTAATGATAAGCATAAACTAATGATCTCGTCAAACGTGATGATGTTGGGCCAAACGTCAGCTTGGGCTCACTTGCCGACCTCGCCGCGGTCGCACGTCAGGCCTGCGTTACCCTCTCGGCAGACATCCGAGATCTCTGAGTAACCGTTCTGGGCCCGCCTCATCAGCTTGAGCGATGCTCGCAGGCTGCGCTTCCCAGCGAGTGCGATGCCTTCGAGCTCGCCGCGAGATAGTAGAAGAACGCATCGCCGCCCAGGATGCGGCCGTCCATCGCGCTCATAGATCGGCTGCTAACGGCTCTCGCCCTGGCGAACGAGAGTCTCTCGAAAGAAATTGATGATGCTGGCGTTGAACTCGCGATGGAATGCCGTCCTGTCGAAACCCGGCGGGTCAGTACAGAAGCGAGGAAGCTTCTCCGCGAACTCTGCCGTGCATGGCGACAGGAAAGCAAAATGACCGGCAGGCACCACGCGCACTTCCTTTTTGCCGGGCAGCGACTGAGCAACGAGCGCTGAGTTTTTCGGGTCTACGCCTGCGCCGCCAAACTCTGATCGCCAGATCAGAAGCGGGATTGTGATGTCTGCCAAGCGGTCGGCGGGAAAGGCGAAGTTAATTGCCGTATCGGCGAGCACTGCGGCTCGGATACGAGGTTCGTGAGGCAAGCTGCTGGGTATGTCGCCGCTACGGAGTTGCTCGCATGCCCGCGTTCGGTTCGCGTCCGAGCAGTAGAGCGCAAATCTCCGGAGATCGGGATTGCCGCCCGCCAACACCAATCCGGTATAGGCGCCGAGCGAAAACCCAAAGAAGCCGATCCTGGAGGAATCAATCGCAGCCCGGTCTTTCCAGTCATTCAAGATGAAATCAAGCAATCGGATAATGCTGGCGGGCCGGGTTGCTAGAATGGAAAGGCTGTCTCGTTGCGAGGAATCGTTTCCATTGTCACCCGGAAGGTTGATCGAGGCGACGACAAATCCAGCGTTTGCCAGGGCCTGCACCGTGTCATCGTGTTGTCCGAACCAACCGCCGCGTCCGTGCGAGACGATCACGAGTGGCAAGTTCGTTCCTGTGACGGGACAGTCCTTCGTACCTTCAATCGAATCAATGAATTGGACAGTGAGTTTGCCGAGGGGCACTCGTTGCGCCGCTGCTGCGCAAGGGTACCATATAGCGCCAGCCAGATTTGGATCGGTATCCAGAAGCTGAACACCGGCAGCTTGCACAGGCGACATCAAGCAGCCGAGTACGGCAGCACAGATCCAATACAGTTTGGCCGTCAGTGCCCCCATTCGCCAGCGAACTCTCGGATCAAACTTGGCCGAACTGTGCCGCATTGACTGCCGCTACCAGCCTCGCGCAGCTTGCACGTCGGTCCGCCTCCCGCTGAGCCGCAAGCAAGCAAGATGAAAAAGACCAATAGAACGCAGGGAAACGCGCGCATCGCAGCCTCGAACAACATGTGCGCAGCGTAGGTAGAGCTTGCCAAAAGGCAAGCTTCGGCTCTGTGACGTTGTTCACAATTATAATCTGGCTGGTCGTCCGAACGTTGCAACGGGTTACAAGCCGACATCGCCGCGAGTCGCAGGGCCAGATACAGGCCCTAACGTTTGCTGGCAAACAGCTTGCGCTGCGCAAGATTAACGTAAGAATCGGGCCAATCGACCTCTCTCTTAGATTCCGGAAGAGATTGCCTCCGGTCGGCATACTCGAAGTACAGCGTCCCGTGGACACCTTGCGCATCGCGCTTCAAAATGGGGCGCCCCCATACGGGCGACAATATTCGCAAAGCCTGCTCTTCCCCAGCGCGTTCGGTAAAGTCCTCAATCAACTCCATGTCTTGGCCCGGGCCGGGAAAGATAGCAGCGAACTCATCATCGGTCGCTTGAAACAAGCTGAACGTCGCGTTGACCGCGCGATCTATAATCTGAATGTTCTTCAAGCTCTCGGAATCCACGACCATAGGCTCTCTAGTACCGATGCACCGAAGTCCGCTGCAGGCCGATTTTGTTGCAAAAGTCGGTTGAGACAAGTCACGAACCGTGATTCCGTTGTGTTGACGCGAATCTCGGCGAGGTC